>CAZZXW010000426.1:0-2601 GCA_964658095.1 uncultured Parafilimonas sp.
TATATGGAAAAAAAGCGCCGGAGAAAGCAGTGAGCGATGCGGCAAATGAAGTGAATGTGTTGCTTGCAAATAATAACTAGATGATAATAGTAAAACGTAATTAATACATGCAACTGACAAATGGTTTGCATAAAGTGAAGAATAAAAGAACAGCAATTTTATCAAGAAAATGGTTGCCGTATTTGCTTGTTTCGCCATACCTGGTTTTTGTAATTGTATTTGTTTTATTCCCTGTGTTGTTTTGTTTGTTTTTAACGTTCAATAAATGGAACATCATCGCACCAATGCACTTCATCGGTGTTGATAATTACAAACATCTGTTTCATGATAAACTGTTTTGGCTTGCCATAATAAACACACTAAAATTTCTTTTGCTGCACATTCCGTTGCAGATAATTGTGTCTTTGTTATTAGCTCAATTGCTTAATCAAAACATAAAAGCAAAATCTTTTTTCAGGGCATCCTTTTTTATGCCGGTAATTGTTTCCGGCGTTGTTGTTACAATTCTATGGCAGCAGTTATTAGGATATGATTCAGGCATCATCAATCGCTTGCTTACAAGTATTGGCATATCAAAAATCGGGTGGCTGGTTAACCCTGATATTGCTATTTATTCTATTGCAGTTATGGCAACATGGAAGAACGTTGGCTTATATGTAATTCTTTTTTTAGTCGGCTTGCAAACAGTGCCACCACAATATTATGAAGCCGCAAAACTGGAGGGCGCTAATAAATGGCAACAGTTTTATCACGTAACATTACCCATGATAAACCCAACTATTTTCATGGTGGTTATCTTATCAACCATTGGTGGTTTTTCTTTATTTATTGAGCCATATATAATGACTGGCGGCGGACCTATGAATCAAACACTTTCAGCAGTATTATATATTTATAAACAGGCGTTTCAATATTATAACATGGGTTACTCTGCAACGCTTGGATTTTTTTATGCGCTGATAATAATGACCGTTGTAATACTGCAGAAAAAATTTATTGAAAAAGAAGATGTATAATCTAAAACAGATGATTTGAAAATTTGAAGATGAAGAGGCGTTTTTCAGTTGAAAGAATATTAATGTATGCAGCATTGCTTATTGCTGCTGCATCATTCATTTATCCTTTTATATGGATGATTGGCGGAGCATTAGCACCAATGAATGAAATAGGAACGATGAACTTATTTCCATCACATCCAACGCTGAATAATTTTAAAATCATGCTTTCTAAAATTCCAATAACACGTTCTTTATTTAATAGTTTATTTGTTGCAGCAGCTACTACTTCATTGGTATTGATTACCGCATCAACCGTTGGATATGCATTGGCAAAAATGCGGTTTAAAGGCAGGCAAATAATATTTTATGTTATCGTTTTCACAATGTCATTGCCGTTTCAAATCACGCTGATACCAAATTATATTACGATGATCAACCTGCATTTGGTTGATACATTTCTTGCACTCATCATACCGTTTTCTGTAAGCGCTTTTGCCATCTTAATGTTTCGTCAGGCATTCCAGGGTTTACCGCAGGCTTTAATTGATGCGGCACGGTTAGATGGCTGCAATGAACTTGGAATAATTTTCCGCATTCTGTGGCCAAACATCAAACCAACAATTGTAACCGTTGCTATTCTTGTCTTCATTGGTTCCTGGAATGAAGTGCTGTGGCCACTGATAGTTATTCGTAACGAAAATTTAATGACAATGCCGCAACTTGTTACACTATTCGCAGTTGGCGGCAGGGCAGATGCACAACTTGGTGTAAAGATTGCTGCCGCTGTGTTGTTGGCTTTACCTGTAATGATTGCGTTCCTGTTTTTTCAGAAACACTTTATACAAAGTATGGCTTCAACAGGTTTAAAAGATTAAAACATTATCAATGATGTTTTATGATGATGAAATAATATTGACAAGTTTAAAAAAATTGAATGAAGATCACTAAATATCCGCTTCGGTTATATGCTTCTGCAAAAGGTGTTATTACTTCTTTCTTATATCTGCCAGGCAACAATCGCGTAAAAAATATTGTGAAGCGTGTTAAAGATTTAAGTGAAGAAGAAGTTGAATCAACAGTAAAGAAACTAATGAAAGATTTTGCAGCAAGGCACAGAAACATTGAAAAGCTTTTCATGCATCATTTTACCCGCATTCAGGATCAGTATGGACAAAGCCTTGAAGATTTTTCACACAAGAAAAAATTATTATTAGGCTCTTTTTTTACGAAAGAATATTCCATACAGGCAGCAGCTTTGTTTAATCCTTCTATCGTTCCGCATCCTGATCAAACAAATCTTAAACACGGTGAGCTAAGGTTTGTTATGAGTTTAAGGGCAACAGGTGAAGGCCATATTTCATCACTTGTTTTTCAAACCGGTGTTGTTGATAAAACACATATTAAATTGGATAAAGGTGATGGCTATTTTTCAACGCTGGTAAAAAGTATAGATACAAATTATACAAAAGATTTTATTAACAGGCGTGCCTCAAGATTTTCTTCATTCAACGCTGAAGTGCTTGATCATTTGCCGGATACTTTTACATATGCAGAAGCACATCTAATATTTAAGTCAACAGCGCCACACCATCGTAAACATAAC
>CAZZXW010000427.1:0-2600 GCA_964658095.1 uncultured Parafilimonas sp.
ATCGTTTCAAACAGATTTCCATCACCATAAATATGCAGTGTTGCATTAACCTCTTTCATTGCAAGCACGAGGTTTTCCAAACCTCTTGCCTCATTAACTGCGCCCTGGTAAAGGAAACAATTTTCTTCTGCTGATGTTAATGGCAAAGGCTTTTTATTTGGCAGGTTTCTTATAACATTATAATCTACTTTATATCTTTTTTTAAACTCTTCGGCAATAGAATAACTCACGGTATAGCCATGTTCAAATTTCGGAACAGCAAAGCGTTCTGTTTTTAGCCATTGCTTTTTAATAGCCGGCCTTGTTACCACCTCTTTCATTTCAGTAAACAGTTCATGCGCATCGTACACCCGTTTTTTGCTTCGCATTATTGAAACAAAATAGCAGGGCAAAATTGTATCAAGATCAATTGCACAAATCACATCAATATGTATGGTAAGCAAATAATAAAGCAGTTTCAAATTATATTCAGCATAAAACAACATGCCTTTGTTATACTTTAATGTAAATCTTTTTTGCTGAAACAATTCCGGGCGTAAAGGCAAAGAATTATCAAGCTTTCTGCCAATCAATAAAACACTATATCCTGCTTTTGATAAAGAAGTGCAGATGCGCTGCATGCGCTGATCGTAACTCAAATCGTTGGTAACTGTAAAAACAAGGCGCTTCAATAAAATACTTTAAGGCGCAATTTATTTCTTCTTTTTGTAACGCAACTCGACTTGTGCAACACCGGCATCTATCATATCAATTCTTCGCGCAGCTTTCTTACTAAGATCAATAATTCTTCCTTTTACAAAAGGGCCGCGGTCTGTAATGCGCACTCTTACTCTTTCATGATTGGTAAGATTGATAACCGTAACCTTTGTGCCAAGCGGCAAGATTTTATGTGCGGCTGTTAATTTATGCTGGCTGAATTTTTTACCGTTTGCCATCGGGCGATGTACAAACTGATCACCATAATAAGATGCATTGCCTGTTTCTGTAATTTTTGCTGCGCAGGATGCAAAGACAATCGTTAATATCAATGAAGAAATAAGATGTGTCGAAAATTTTTTGTGCATGATGTTATGCTACCTGCTCTTCTACATCTGCTTCAAATTCCATTTCAACTTGAGCAGCAAGTATATTAAAGCTTTTGCGATGGTATTTACATAAGCCGTGCTGTTCAATAGCACGGCGATGTTCAGGTGTTCCGTATCCCTTGTTTTGCGCCCAGTTATAATGCGGAAATTCTTCATGCAGTTGCTGCATGTATTTATCACGATATGTTTTGGCAAGAATGCTGGCTGCTGCAATGCTGGCATAAATGCCATCACCTTTAATTATGCAATGATGCTGCACACTGCGCCATGCTGTAAAGCGGTTTCCATCAACCAAAATTAAAGCAGGCTCAACAGGCAACTGTTCCAGCGCCAGATGCATGGCCTTAAAGGAAGCACGCAAAATGTTTATAGTATCAATCTCTTCATGATCAACCATTGCCACAGCATAATGCAATGCTTTTTGTTCAATGTAAACACGCAGCATTTCTCTTTGTTCCGGTGTAAGTTGCTTGCTGTCGTTAAGTTCAGGATGATAAAAATTTTTAGGCAATACCACCGCTGCAGCAGAAACAGGGCCGGCAAAACATCCGCGACCAGCTTCATCACAACCGGCTTCTAATTTTCTTTTCCTGTGAAAGGGTTTCAGCATCTGCCTGTAAATAATTTTCAAAGTAACTACATACCATAATCATTTGTTCAGGTTTTCAACGCTTGTTAATAATTTTATTATCATTAAAACACAACCACAATTTCTTAATTTCATAAAAATGATTGTTGAATGGCACAGCCTTTAACCGATTCTAATACATTAACACCCACACAAAACACTAAGCGTAAACAAGAAATTTTTCGCGTTAACCCAACTGAAATACCAACACGCGAAGAAGCAAAAGATATTAAAGTTGATGTGTATGATTACAGCGCTGAAACTATGGAACACCTTGAGTTTACCAGCGTGCACAAATGCGACAGGTTTAAAGATAATGGCCGCATAACCTGGATAAATATTGATGGCTTGCGCAAAGCAGATGTGGAAGCTATTTGCGATGCTTATCATATACATCCCTTGTTGGTGGAAGATATTTTAAGTGTGGGCCAGCGCCCGAAAATGGACGAGCTGGACAATGTTATTTTTTGCCTGCTGAATATGATTTATTTTAATGAAGAAAATAGCTCTGTTGAACAGGAGCAGGTAAGCATTGTGTTGGGTAAAGATTATGTATTAAGCTTCCAGGAAGAAGCCAGGCGTGATGTTTTTAATCCTGTGCGTGAAAAAATTAAGATGAAGGGTAGCAAGGTGCGCATTACACATGCGGATTACTTATGTTATTCTTTGATTGATATTATTGTTGACAATTATTACAGCGTGCTTGAAAAATTAAGCGAGCATATTGAAGACCTGGAAGAAGAGATTATTGAATGTGGTGATAGCCGCTCACTTGAAAAAATTAATAACCTGCGTAAAGAGCTGATTATTTTAAAACGCAATATCAACCCGGTGCGTGATGTGGTAAATGGTTTTCTGCGCAGCGATAATGATCTTTTAAATGAAAA
>CAZZXW010000428.1:0-2594 GCA_964658095.1 uncultured Parafilimonas sp.
TTCTGGTCTAACGAGTCAAGCGCGCTTAACAGGTAGCTTGTTTTAACCGCGAAGTGTACACCTTCAAGTTGGGATTGTTTTGCCTGTACAATACCTATAACGTTACCCTTATTATCCATTAACGGGCCACCGCTGTTACCCGGATTAACTGCTGCATCTGTTTGCAAAAAAGATTCTATTGCACGATTGCTTTTATTAATGCCAATGCTTCTTGATTTTGCGCTGATAATGCCTGCGGTAACTGTAACATCAAGCGTTAAAGGATAACCTACAGCCATTACCCACTGACCAAGTTTAACATCATCACTATTACCATAAAGCATGTATGGAAGATTGCCCTGATCAATTTTAATTACGGCTAAATCAGTATTAGGATCAGCACCAATTACAGTTCCTTTATAACTTTTGCGGTTTGACAGAGTAACGTTTATTTCGCTGGCACCATCAATAACATGGTTATTGGTAACAATGTATCCATCGCTGCTTATAATAACACCGCTGCCGCTTGCCTGTTCATCAGGCATTGTCATTGATCTTGGACCGCCAAAAAATTTAAAGAACGGGTCATCATCGCCAAACATATCACCAAAAGGATTTTGAGATTTATTTGAAACCGTACTGCCTTTAATTTTTGTTTTTATGTGCACTACAGCTGGTGTTGCAGATGTAGCTGCGGCTGTAAAATCAGGTATGCCGGTCGGCACATCTTTATTAAAAAAACCTGCATAATTTACAGGAACTTTGCCATCACTTTGCAAGGTTGTAGATTGATTATGCAACCAGGTGCCATAACCCCAGATACTTAATAGGGAGGTAGCAATGCTTATAGCTACAATTAAAAAAACATTTTTCAATTTCATTTTCTGTTCTGTTTAAATTATTTGTTGAAAGATTCAATAAATGTGCCTTTCTGATAGCAAAGTAACGAAGCTGTTTAAACGTCAGTTTCTAATGAAAACCATTTAACAAACATTTGACGAAGGTTATCGTAGAACTGTAATTATTTCATAACGTTTATAACAACCTGTTAATACTTGTAAGTTACATTTTTGTTTGATGCAAGCAAAGCAGCGCTTGCTATTTAATAAAACGGCCTATTTCCCGCTGTGCATCTTTTTCTTTTATTGATTCTCTTTTATCGTGTGTTTTTTTGCCACGTGCCAAACCAATCTCAACTTTTACAAAATTTTTTTCATTCAGGAATACGCGTAATGGAACAAGCGTAAAGCCCTTTTCTTTCATCCTGCTTTGAATACGTTTTAATTCTTTTTGCGTTAATAAAATTTTCCTGTCATGCACTGCAATATGATTATTTGCAGTTCCTAATTTATATTCTGCAATGTATAAGCCACGCAACCAAAGTTCATTTTTATCAAATAAACAAAACGCATCATTAAAACTTACTTTGCCTTCACGTATCGATTTAACTTCTGTACCAAGCAATACAATACCACCAACATATTTATCTTCTATATAATAGTTGTAATAGGCCTGCCTGTTGTTCATTTCATTCGCCATCTTAAAACCAATAAGTAAATTATACTGAAGTTAAACTGAAAGGTTTATTCTCTAATGCTGAAGTAATTTTATTAAGGTAGTAATTTTTTGCTTGAGTATTTTTCGGTCAACAATAAAATCAAGAAAGCCGTGCTCTAATAAAAATTCGCTGCGCTGAAAACCTTCAGGCAAATCTTTTTTAATGGTTTCTTTAATTACACGCGGACCGGCAAAGCCAATAAGTGCTCCTGGTTCAGCAATATTGAAATCGCCCAACATACCAAAGCTTGCAGAAATACCACCAAAAGTAGGATCAGTTAATAAGGAAATAAAAGGTAAGCCTGCATCATTTAGCTGTGAAAGTTTGCCGCTTGTTTTTGCAAGCTGCATTAAACTAAATGCGCTTTCCATCATGCGGGCACCGCCGCTTTTACTAATAACAAAAAAAGGAAGTTTATGCTCAATGCAATAATCTACTGCACGGCTGAATTTTTCACCCATTACACTACCAAGCGAACCTCCTATGAACTCAAAATCCATGCAGGCAATAACCATTTCGTTACTGTTAACATAGCCAACAGCAACACGCATACTATCTTTTAAATCTGTGTTTTCACTTATTTCATCAAGCCTTTTTTGATAAGATTTTAAATCAGTAAAACCCAGAAAATCTATACTGCGGATGTTATCAAAAAGCCCGTTATATATTTTGTCATCAAACAAAATTCCAAAATAATCTTCGCTGCCAATGCGGTGATGATAGTTGCATTTAGGGCAGACGTATAAATTTTCTTTCAACTCACTGGTAGTACATATATAATGACATTCCGGGCATTTGCTCCACAAGCCTTCCGGCATTTCTCTTTTTTCAGCTGTGGATGTTGTAATACCTTTACGTAAACGTTTATACCACTTTGTTCTGGCTTCACCTGTGGCAGTATTTTCTTTCAACACATCATCACCTGAAAGAGAATCAGCCAGTTCATCATCTTTTTCTTCGATCATTCTTTTACATTTAGTAAAGCAGAAAAAGCAAGCTAATCATTTTACAGCAGCTGTAAATTTAATTGGTTAACCTGTAAAAAAGAAGGGAATTA
>CAZZXW010000429.1:0-2588 GCA_964658095.1 uncultured Parafilimonas sp.
ATAAGCATGTTTGGAAAGAATCGGGTACAAGGTTTCATTGATCAATGTTGATTTACCGCTGCCGCTTACACCGGTTATCACAATAAATTTTCCTAACGGAAATTCTGCATCAACTGTCTTTAAGTTATTGCCTTTTGCACCTTTCAATACAAGCTTTTTACCATTGCCTTTTCTTCTTTCTTTAGGAACCGTGATAGTATGAATGCCATTTAAAAAACCTGCTGTAAGTGTTTCAAGTTTCAGCATATCTTTTGGCGTCCCTTCCGCTACAACTTTGCCACCATGAAAACCTGCTTTGGGTCCAATATCTATAAGATGATCTGCAGCTAACATAATGTCTTTATCATGTTCAACCACCAATACACTGTTGCCAATATCACGCAGGTTTTGCAATGCTGTTATTAAACGATGATTATCTCGTTGATGCAAACCAATAGAAGGTTCATCCAAAATATAAGTAATGCCCTGCAACTGTGAACCAATTTGCGTTGCCAATCGTATGCGCTGGCTTTCACCGCCGCTTAATGTTTTAGAAGCACGATTCAATGTGAGATATGTTAACCCAACATCTAATAAAAACGTTAAGCGTTCACGTATTTCTTTAATAACATCTTTACCGATGGTACGCTGCCTGTTGCTTAATCTTAATTCGATTCCATCAATCCATGCATACAGTTTGTCAAGATTCATTTCACTCAATTGCGAAATGTTTTTTCCATCCACCAAAAACCAGAGGCTCTCTTTTTTTAAGCGTGCACCATTGCAGGTTGTGCAAGGCATCAGTTGCATATACTGTTCCGCCCAGTCGCGAAGGCTTTCACTATAACCACTGTTAAACCAGCGCTTCAACATATTTACAATACCTTCAAACGGCGCAGTCGCATCCCATTTTGAATTCTCAAAATCAATTTCAATTTCTTCTCCATCTTCATTGCCATACAATAAAATATTTAATTGTTTTGGCTGAAGTTTATCAATAGGTGTGTTGAGTGAAATTTTATTCTTCTTCGCAATATCCTGCACCGAGCGATACATGTACGCTTCACGTTGTTCACCTAATGGTGCAATACCGCCTTCACTAACGCTTAATGATGCATCCGGAATAACTGAATTCATATTCACTTTAAACATTGTGCCCAAACCTTTGCAGGTTGGGCAGGCGCCATAAGGTGAATTAAACGAAAATGAATTGGGTGAAGGTTCTTCATATGATAAGCCTGTGTCTTCACACATTAACTGTTTGCTGTACGATGTAGTTTTGCTTTCATCTTCAACAGTCACAAACATCAGATCCTTTCCCATCTTCAACGTTTGTTGTACGCTTTGGCTTAACCGCGTTCTGAAACTATCATCCACTTTCAACCTGTCAACAACTACTTCAATGTCATGGATCTTGTAACGGTCAACCTGCATCTTTGGTGTTATATCTTTTATCTCGCCATCAACACGAACCTTTACAAAACCTTTCTTTCTTATCTCTTCAAACAACTCACGGTAATGCCCTTTTCTGCCACGCACCAATGGCGCCAGCAAAGAGATTTTTTTATTGATGAATTTTTGAAAGATGTTATTTACAATTTCTTCTTCACTCCACTTTACCATTTGCTTACCTGTGTTGTAACTAAATGCTTCGCCGATGCGTGCAAATAACAAACGCATAAAATCGTAGATCTCTGTTATCGTTCCTACAGTTGAGCGTGGATTTTTATTCGTGGTTTTTTGTTCGATGGAAATCACCGGTGAAAGTCCGGTTATTTTATCAACATCAGGCCTTTCCATTTCGCCGATAAACTGCCTGGCATAAGCGCCAAATGTTTCCATATAACGGCGCTGTCCTTCTGCATAAATAGTATCAAAAGCCAGCGAAGATTTTCCGCTGCCACTAATGCCTGTTATTACAACGAGTTTATTTTTCGGAATAATAATATCAATGTTCTTCAGGTTGTGTGCACGTGCTCCGTAAACTTCAATTGCATCTTCAGGTTGCTGCTCATTCATGAAAACAAATGTAGTATTGAAAAATGTATAATTTTAATGAAGCATTTATTACTGTCATCATTAAAAAACTAAACATGCCGCTTACTGCTGAAACAGGAAAAGAAATTTTTGAAAGAATGAAAGCCGTTTTAAAAAAGCACTGCCCGCCGATGGTTATAAGTAAGGATGATAAAAATAATTTTGAACTTATAGGTAATAAACCTGTGCCTTATGGAAGTACAAAAAAGATAGTGCCGGGAATGTTCTTTGTTTCAATAGTTTTAAATAAAACAATGGTAAGCCTTCACTTCTTTCCTATGTATGTAATAAAAGATGTGTTCGAGCCATTGGTTCCAAATATGATAAAATTAGTCAAAGGCAAAACCTGTTTTAATATAAAAGATGTGAAAGAGATTAATGAAAAAGAGTTGAACGCATTGCTTAAGAAAGGTGTTGAAGCATGGAAAGAAAATGGTTATATTCAGTAATCATTTCTGCACGTAGATTATGCCGTCTTTCATTACGAGTTTTATATTTCTTATATCATGAATGTTGGTTGAAGGATCGCCGCTTACAACAATGATATCAGCAAGTAAACCGGTTTTTATTCT
>CAZZXW010000430.1:0-2583 GCA_964658095.1 uncultured Parafilimonas sp.
CCCTGCTTTTGTTGCACCGTAACTATCTTTTGTAATTCCGCCAAATGTGGTATGCATATTTATTGCTTTGGTTATACCTTTTATAGTAAGGTTTCCCGATAATTCATTGTTACTAAAATCAGTTGCGGTAAACTTTATGGTTGGATATTTTGCAACATCAAAAAAATCTGCTGACTTCAAATGATTATCCCGTTGCTCGCTGTTTGTGCTAACAGAACTTACGTCAGCTTCAAAAGCAATATTTAAAAATTTAGAAAAATCTTCGCCTTGGGTTTCTGCTTTAATTGTAAACTTTTTAAAGTAGCCTGTCACAGTTGTTATCATCAGGTGCTTTACTTTAAACATCAGCTCGCTGTGATGCGCATCAAGTGTCCATTCAATAAATTCCATAATATTTAAATTGAGTTTGAAAAATTTATAAACTGCGTAGTATTATTCAGCAATTTTTAGCAGCAGTTTTGTTACTTCTTTTGGTTGAGATATGAAAGGACAATGACTGCTATTGAGTGAATAAACATTCGTAATGTTTGCAGCCTTTATCATTTGATTTTGCAGATCCATTCCTACTGCATGATCTTGTGTTGTATGAATGTAATATTTATTGACGCTGCCAAAATTTGCATCACTTACATGCACTTTATTGGTGAACGGAATTGCAGGTTCTGCACGATAATTTTTCATCACCATTTCCTGTTCATCTTTTGTTCCATCCTGGCAGAAAATATTAATGAGATTTTCTTTTTTTACATCAAGCGTTAACTGGTCTTGTGATGGAACAAGCGATGTGCCTAATAAAGATTGTTTATCCATCATAGAAAGCTCAAGCAATGATTGATTATCTGTCGGCACAAACGCACCTATATACACAAGCTTTCCAATTTTAGATGGAATTTTTTCAGCAACAGACGATACAACAACTCCGCCCATACTGTGACCGACCAATATTACTTTTCCATCAACATTATTAATGGCATCAATTACTTTATCGCGATACACATCCATTGAAAGTAGCGCAGGCGATGTTTGGTCATTGCCATGACCGGGCAATTCAACAACAATTACTTTTTCGTCTTTACTTTCTAATTGTTGTTTGACATCTTGCCACGCATACGGTGCCTGCCAGGCGCCATGTACCAATACAAAAGTTTTTGTTTCTTTATTTGTTCTGTTTGTGTAAGAAGATAACCCAATAGTTGCAGCAGCTAACACTAATAAACCAACTGTAAATTTTTTCATGATCTTTTGTTTTTGCCAATAAGGCGTTATAAATTTTATAACACAAAATTGCATTTGTATAATACCGTTGTCAATGGATGAATTACAGGTTTATCTGTAAAAAGTATCGTTCTTTAATAAACATGATTAAATAAAAAAAGCTGCCCTTGTTTGGAGCAGCTTCATAACATAAATACACGGCTTATCAGTTCGCATTTATTTCACCGGATATTCTTTTACATAAACCAACATGTTCTGTAAATGCAAACAATGCCAGCTCTGCAACATGAAATGTTCCCTTGTCATTGCCTAAAATCTTTTCATCAACACCATCAATATAATTCTGAGTAAGATCACGTAAGAATTCATGATTAGATAATTCAGCTGCTATGTATTCTTTATCAAATTCTTTTCCGTTTAAGCCTTTTAGTTTTAAAAGAAATGCCTGCGCATCATTACTTATTGGCGGTGCTGTTGTGCCTAAATCTTCCAATACATTAATTACAGTTGTAGCTTCCATCAATTCCCAGCCAGCAAATTGTTTTACATCTGTTTGATTGGTTTTTTCGATAGCAATTTCACAGGCCAGTTTTGAAAGTTGTGCCCTTGGCATTACACCGTTGCGAAATGCTTTTTCTGTAACAGTTGCTGTTGCAGATAGATTTTGTGCGTTCATAATTTAATTTTTAAGATTATAAATTTCCACAAAACTCGTTTTAAGATACAAGCAGGGCAATAGCTATTTAATGGTTTCAATTGTATATAATATCGAATGCAGCAATCATAATAAATCTTTCAAAGTCCTCCATTTTATTCAGACATACATTACGTTTTATCTTTAAAAGGTCGTTGTATTGTTTATGGATTCTGTTGTAGATTTAATAGATCGAATCGCTGCGCTCCTTACAAAAAGAATATTCAATGTAATTTGAATTGTTATTTATGACATGTAACCATGCTTAAAGAAATATCTTTTATATTTTTTATTTTGATAGTGCATGCAACAGGGTTTGCACAATCAACAGAACGATCAATAAGAGATATAACTTTTGATCTTAAAAACGCAAAGGCGGATTCAAATAAAGCGAATCTTTTACTGGAACTCGCTTTGGCTTACGTTCATAAACCCGGCGAAGAAAAAAGTGATTTGGATTCTGCAATAATTTTAACCAGGAATGCTGAAGCAATTAACAATAAGAATCTGCATAGTAATTTTTTACAGGCGCAAGCCTATTATGTTTATTCAAATGCTTACCGGGAAGGTGGCAATACTGATACAGGTCAAAGCTATATTGATAAATCAATCGAACTTTTCAAAAAGTCGCTAACGTCAAACAATCTTGCAGAAGCATACATGGAAGCTTCGCA
>CAZZXW010000431.1:0-2577 GCA_964658095.1 uncultured Parafilimonas sp.
CAGCTTCCATAAGGCTGAATAAAGGCGTAAATAACTTCTTAGTCATTTCTCTTGTTGTTTCTGTTATAAATGGTGAGTGGTAACATTGATCAACAAACAGCGCTTCGTCAAATTTCTTAATGCGGTAATTAAGAAGGTTAAGCCATATTGTTTTAAGGCCGGTTTTAAATGGCATTGAAGCATCATAATTTTTAAAATAAACAGCGGCTGAAGCATTACGGCAGGCAGTAAATAATGAATTGATCAGTTCGGTTTTGTTTTTGAAGTATATATATAAAGTGCCTGTAGCAATGTCTGCTTCTTTTGCTATTTCGCCCATGGTAACACCGGCAAGCCCTTTTTGCTTTACCAGCTTAAGTGTTGCTTTGTAAACCTGTTCAATTTTTTTATCATCACGCGGCTTCACACGGCAAAATTAATGAATAAATATTCATTTAAGAATGAAAAAAATGCATTGATGATGATAAAAACGATGTGATCCAAATTAAGAAAATAGATGTTGGTGCGGCTATTACTTACTCAAGCTTTTAGCTTACATTGAAGATAATTCACTTACCGGTTGCCTTAGCGGGATGCGCTTTCTTTTGCGCTTTGGTTTTAAAGGCAGTTCAAATGTTTCATGCATGTTCGGGCATTCAACACGTTTAAAGCCTTTAAGTAAAATTTTTTCTGCAAACGCTTTTTGCACCTGCATTTCTCCGTGCACCAAAAAAATTCCTTTTACTTTTTCTATTGATTGATTACTGATAAATTTTAAAAGATCATCCGCATCACCATGTGCACTCATGCCCTGTACCTGCCCAATTTGTGCAAGCACCTTGCATGGTTCATCAAACAATTCTACCGTTTTACAACCGGATAATAATTGACCGCCCAGCGATTTTGCGCCGCAATATCCAACCATTAAAATGCCGCAGTTATTTTTGCCAATGCAGTTATGTATGTGATGCCGCACCCTGCCTGCATCTGCTGTACCGCTGGCGGAAATAATAACACAAGGCTTATCATATTCAGCAAGACGGCGACTGTCATCAACTGTTTCAATATGTTTTAATCCCGGAAATTCAAACGGGTCGTCATCTATCTCCAGCACTTTCTGCAGCCGGTCATTAAACTGCTCCATAAATTTTTTTACTGTTTGTGTTGCCTGCAGGCTTAGCGGGCTGTCAATAAAAAACAAAATATCCGGAAGGCGTTTTTCAAGGCTTAACTGGTTTAGCGCATACAACACTTCCTGTGTGCGGCCTACACTAAATGCAGGAATAATAAGCTTGCCTTCTTGCTGCACACAAATTTTCTCTATCCATGCATGGATGGTTTCAATAGTGTTGAAAGTAAGATCGTGATACTTATCACCGTAAGTACTTTCTAATATTATATAATCAGCCAGCGGCGCTTCAGCCGGTGCTTTTAATAAAACAGACAGATACCTGCCAACATCGCCACTGTATAAAACAGTTGTTTTCTTACGGTTTTCTTTTATGCGTATAGTGATGGCTGCACTGCCAATAAGATGGCCTGTTGATGTGTATAAAATATCTACGCCGTCCATAAGTGTGAACCATGCATTATGGCTTACTGTTTCAAACTGCTGCAGGCATTTTGTTACATCATCGCTGTTATATAAAGGCTTTTGCGCTGAAGTATTTGAAGATATTAGTTGCTTTGTACTTTCATAAGTTTGAATTTCCGCACTATCATACAACAAAATTTCTGTAAGCTCTTTTGTTGCCTGTGTACAAAATATTTTTCCTGTAAAACCTTCTTTTACCAGCTTGGGTATTAAGCCGGAATGATCAATATGCGCATGGCTAAGTAATAATGCATTTATTGTGGAAGCATCAAACTCAAAATGTGCATTCAATTCCGCTGTTTCAGTTCCCATACCCTGGAACATGCCGCAGTCTAACAAAATTTTTCTGCCATCACTTAAAGTAAGAATATGTTTTGAGCCTGTAACTGCTCTTGCTGCACCGTGAAAAGAAATCGTCATATATGGCTCATTGCAAATTATAAACCTTTCCTGCGCAAGCAATATGATAAAGATTTACGCTACCGTTGCATACAATTCTATTGATGCACGAAGCATAAACTGGCGAAAAAATTGTATATATAAATAAGTAATTATAAGATTAGTTTGAAAACGTATATCTTGAGCTTATTATCAAATAAAAATTATCAATATGAAAAGAATTTTTGCTATCGCATTAACAACCGCATCATTAGTTGCCTGCAATAACAGCAGTACCACTACATCTGCAACAGATACATCAACAACAGATACTTCTACTACGGCTGTTGCGCCTGCAACAACAGATACAATGACTGCAGCACCAGTAACTACTGATAGCACAACAACTACCACTACAACCACTGTTTACACACCGGCAAACGGAGATGTGGTTTACAGAGATAACAAAGTGTATGTTATGAAAGATGGTAACTGGGTAGAAACAGATAAGGTTGTTACACTTGATAACGGTACTGTAATATATAAAGATGGTGAAGCTAAAAAAAATGGTAAAGAAGTAAAGCTGAAAGAAGGTGAAGTTGTAAACAAAACAGGTAACTTTTTTG
>CAZZXW010000432.1:0-2575 GCA_964658095.1 uncultured Parafilimonas sp.
ACCGCATCTTATTGCTATTGGTGTGTTTTTAATTGTGGCTTTAGTGTATTGCAAACCTGCTTTACAAGGCAAAGTGTTACAGCAAGGTGATGTGATACACTGGAAAGGCATGGCTGAAAACTCAATGAAGTATAAAGACACACATGGCAGTTATCCTTTGTGGACGAATGGCATGTTTAGCGGCATGCCTGCTTACCAGATTGCTATGGACCCAAAAAATCCTTTCAATTTAATTTACCTGCATTTGCTCTTTTCTTTATTCTTAGGCAAGCCATTTTTATTCTTCTTTTTATTATGTATGGGTTTTTATTTTTTAAGCCAGGTGTATGGTGTTGATTATCGCCTCGGCATTCTTGGTGGGCTTGCTTATGCGTATGCATCGTTCAGTTCAATTTTAGTTGTAGCAGGTCATGAAACGCAGGTGCAGGCAATGGCATACATGCCTGCATTGCTTGGTGCAATATTGCTTGTTTATAAAAAGAAATATTTAATTGGTGCAACGTTATGCGCTGTGTTTACAAGCCTGTTAATAGCAGTAAACCATTTGCAGGTAACGTATTATTTTTTAATTGTTGCAGGTTTCATGACCATCTATTATTTAATTGGATGGATACGTTCCAAAGAGTATGCACATATCATAAAATCGTTAGCGATACTTGCTATAACTGCAGCCATTGGCATTGCATCTAACCTTGTTATTATTGCCACAACTTTTGATTACTCAAAAGCTACCATGCGCAATGGTGTGCTAAACTTAGATTCTACTAAAAAAGATAACACAGCAGCAACAGGTTTACCAATTGATTATGCGTTTCAATGGAGCTTTGCGAAACCAGAAGTATTATCCATTATTACACCCAATGTATATGGTGGTGCTTCAAGCGTAGATGCACTTGACAAAAATTCTCATCTTGCAAATATTGCAAAGCAACAAGGCGCATCAGATGATGATGCTGCAAATTTTGCAAAGCAGACCGCTGGTCAGTTAAGTCCACAAAATGGACTTTACTGGGGATCTCAACCTTTTACTTCAGGGCCGGTTTACTTTGGAGCTATTATTTGCTTTTTGTTTTTGTTTGGTATGATCTATTTAAAACGCAAAGACAAATGGTGGATGTTGATTGCCTGTATTCTTGCTATTATGATGAGTTGGGGAAGAAATTTTGTTGGCTTCAATGATTTTCTTTTTAATCATTTGCCCTTATATAATAAGTTTAGAGTACCAACATATACGCTTGTAATTCCACAATTATTATTTCCGTTGTTGTCTGTAATTGCTTTACATCATGTGTTTTTTATTGAAACGGATAAAGCCTACTTATGGAAAAAATTAAAGCTTTCCGGTTTTGTAATGCTTGGTGTGTTTTTAGTTTTATTAATGATGTATTCCAGCTTTGAATATAAAGGTGCAGAAGCAGATCAGATTCAAAGTGTAATTAATCAGCAAACAGATAAAAACCAATCCGCTGCTATTCAATCAGCATATAGTGCATTAAAAGAAGACAGGCAATCTTTATTTGGTGCTGATATTTTTCGTTCATTCATTTTTATTGCACTTGCATTTGCATGTTTATGGTTGTATATAAAAAATAAAATCAAAGCACAATATGCAATTATTGCTGTACTGTTATTAAGCTCGATTGATGTGTTGGCTGAAGGCAGAAGGTATTTGAATGATAATAATTTTCAATCAAAAGATGATCAGGATGAACAGAATTTTACACCATCTGCACAAAGCCAGCAGATATTGCAGGATACCGGTTATTATCGTGTATTAAACTTAAGCGCAGATGTTTTTAATGATGCGTTGACATCATACTTTCATAATTCTATTGGTGGATATCATCCTGCAAAACTTGCTATTTACCAAGACCTGATTACATACCAGTTAAGTAATAAATTAAACATTAATGTGCTTAACATGCTTAATGCAAAATATGTAATTACAAAAGGTGCACAAGGCACGCCGGAAGTGCAACAAAATCCTACAGCGTTAGGTGCATGCTGGTTTGTAAAACACATTGAATTTGTAAACGATGATGTGGCTGCCATGAAAGCGCTTGATAAAAATAATCCTGCTGATACAGCCATTGTTGAACTGGATGAAAAAAGTAAGATCAATGCAACACCATCATTTGATAGCACTGCAAAAATTCAGCTTATAAAAAATGACAACGATATAATTACCTATACGAGCAGAAGCACTACTAATCAGTTTGCAGTGTTCAGTGAAATATATTATGACCGTGGATGGAAAGCTTATATTGACGATAAAGAAGCACCGATTGTAAGAACAGATTATGTGTTACGCGGCTTATTAGTTCCTGCAGGCAATCATAATATTCGCTTTGAGTTTAAACCTGCATCATTTTACAGCAGCAAAACAATTGAAACCATTGCATCAGCAATCGTTTGGTTATTGATAGCATTTACAATAGTTGTGTATATAAGAAACAACAAAACAAATCAACAACCGGTATAAATAAAAAAGTCCCGAAAATGTTTCGGGACTTAATGTTATCAGCTTAAAAGAAAATTTATTTTTTTCCTTTTTTAGCAGCTTTTTTAGGAGCTG
>CAZZXW010000433.1:0-2568 GCA_964658095.1 uncultured Parafilimonas sp.
AAAGGTTATCAGAATAAAAATTTAATTAAGCAGGAAATGAATGGCGGTGGCCAGGATAATTTCAACACAAAGTCTTACTTAATGGGTGAGTATGAAGGTGTTCCGGGTAAGCCAAAAAAGAATCCATTAAAAGATGCACAGGGCAGACCAAGAACAACCGTTTCTTTTGAGGATGGCATTTTATTTCCGGATTATCGCCTGCCAACCGAAGCAGAATGGGAATATGCTGCATTAGGCCTGGTAAGTGAAAACCCTTCACCACGCAAATCAGAAAAGAAAAGAGGGGAAGAACTAATTGCTAACAAACAGGTATATGCCTGGAAAAATGATGGTTATGATAATCTTCGCTCTACAAAAAAGGGCGCTATGCAAGGTGCAATGCTTGCTAATTTTAAACGGGGTAACGGTGATTACATGGGTACTGCTGGCGGCTTAAATGACCGTTCAGCCATCCCGGCATCAGTTACATCTTTTTTCCCGAATGGTTTTGGCATCTATAATATGAGCGGTAATGTAAGCGAATGGGTTTCAGATGTGTATAGAGCTCAAACCGGCATGGATGAGGATGATATTAATCCTTATCGTGGTAATGTTTTTACCCAGGTTGATAAAAGCGGTGGCGAAGGTAATTTAAGAGACAGTCTAGGAAGAATAAAAATGATTCCTGAAAGTGATTCTGCACTGGAAAACCGTAGAAATTACCAACGTGCATATGCAATTAATCATTTGGATGGTGATTCTGCAAGCCGCGTGTTTTATGGTTATGGCACCACAACGCTTATTAGCGATCAAAGCAGGGTTGTAAAAGGTGGTAGCTGGATGGATCTTCCATATTGGTTAAGTCCGGGCGCACGGCGTTTTCTGGAAGAATATCAAAGCAGTTCAACTGTTGGTTTTCGTTGTGCAATGACGCACTATGGACCTGAAGAAGGATTATCCCAAAAAATTAAAACAGGAAATTTCTTCCCGAAGAGAAGACAAAAAAGATAGGAAAGGTAGATACAAGAAAAAGCCGTCCACTAAAAGTGGATGGCTTTTTTATTTGATATAATTGCTTATTAGTTTTGTTGTATGATAAATTATGATGCGCATTTACATCATCTTATTGATGAAGCATTAAAAGAAGATGTTGGCGATGGCGACCACTCAACACTTTGCTGCATTCCTTACAAGGAAAGAGGTAAAGCTGTTTTGAAAATTAAGCAGGACGGAATTTTAGCTGGAGTTGACGTTGCTAAAAAAATTTTTCTATATGCAGACAATACTACAACTATCAACATTATAAAAAAAGACGGTGTTGTAATGCGTAACGGTGAAACTGCATTTGAAGTAACATCACACATTCAAACCATTTTAAAATGTGAAAGACTTGTTTTGAATTGTATGCAACGCATGAGTGGTATTGCAACACTTACACATCAGTATGCAGAGAAAATAAAGGATTTTAAAACCAGGCTGTTAGATACACGTAAAACCACACCCAACTTTCGTTTGCTTGAAAAGGAAGCAGTACGTATCGGTGGTGGGGTAAACCATCGTTTTGGGTTGTTTGATATGATTATGCTGAAAGATAATCACATAGATTATTGCGGCGGAATAACAAAAGCGATTGATAAAGCATGGCAATATGTTCAAGCTAAAAAACCTGATTTAAAAATTGAAATTGAAACAAGAAGCATTAAGGATGTACAGGAAGTTTGTGCAAACGGAAAAGAAAAAGTATTTAGAATAATGCTTGATAATTTTACACCAGAACAAATAAGCGAAGCACTTGTTATAATTAAAAACAATTTTGAAACAGAAGCCAGCGGCGGCATCAATCTAAATAATATTCAAGTTTATGCCGCAACCGGCGTTGATTACATTAGTGTGGGCAGCTTAATTCACCAGGCGCAAAGTGTTGATCTAAGTTTAAAAGCTGTAATAATTTAATATTGATGAGCAAGAAAATTAAACCTGATTCACGTGGTTTTGTTTATAGCACAGATCCTAACTTTTCTTTTCAGCACGAAGCAAATAATAATGAAACTTTAGCGCCGCATCAACAAAAATTAAAAATAAGGCTTGATACAAAACGCCGGGCCGGGAAAGCAGTAACGCTGATCGAAGGATTTACCGGTACTGAACCCGACCTTGAAGAACTCGGGAAAAAATTAAAATCTGTTTGCGGTACCGGTGGCAGCGTAAAAGACAACGAAATAATTATACAGGGTGATCAGAGAGAAAAAGTTTTACAGTGGTTACATAAAAATAATTACAAGCAAAGCAGAAAAATATAGTAGCTGTGAAATGTTATTGACCCTGCGCTAAACTATAGGCACGCTTGTTACCCAACATTAATAAAAGTTCAGAAGAACATATTTTAAAATCACCGCTTAAGCTAACATATAAGCCAAGTACATCCTGCTGGTTTAAAGGCACATCATCAATGCTTTCAAAACGAACATTATATTGATTCACAAGATTTGTATAAACCGAGCCGGTTGGCCAAACCTGCGTACCACGATTACTGATATTAATTAGCTTAAATTTTACGCCGGCATGCCGTAAACATTTATTGGCAATCGT
>CAZZXW010000434.1:0-2564 GCA_964658095.1 uncultured Parafilimonas sp.
AGAGGAAACAACCGGAAAATTTATCGAAACCGGTTATATGGATTCTTCTATAAAACCAGGTGATAATTTTTTTGAATTTGTAAATGGTAAATGGCTTGATACTGCAAAGATTCCGCCAACAGAAAGTGGAACAGGTGCTGCACTTGAATTATACAATATTACAAAGCAGAGAATACACAGCATTCTTGATAGCCTTTCGCACGGCAGTTTCAGCAAGGGAAGCAGTGCGCAGGAAGTAGGCGACTTTTATGCATCAGGAATGGATTCTAATAGGATTGATAAGTTAGGATATGAACCGCTAAAGCCGGTGCTTGCACAAATTGACGCTTTGAAAAATTCAAATGATGTGATGCAATTTGTTGCACAGCAGGCTAAGCAGGAAAACAATTTAATGGTTGGATTTTACATTGCGCCGGATGATAAAAACAGTACAATAAATATTGCTGTATTTTATCAAACAGGCTTAGGCTTGCCAGATAGAGATTATTATTTTAAAACAGATGCAGCAACATTAAATGTTCAGAAAGCTTACCAGGCTTACATGAAAAAGTTGTTTACATTAACCGGTGATGATTCATCAAAAGCTGCTGTTGAAGTTGCTGCAGTTTATGAATTGGAAAAACAGTTGGCAACAAGTCATAAAACAAATGTTGAATTACGCGATCCGCAAAGCAATTACCATAAAGCGGCTGTTGCCGATCTTAATAAACAAATGCCCGTTATTGCCTGGAAAACATTGTTTAATAATTTAGACTTTAAGGTTGATTCATTGAATATCTCGCAACCAGCTTACTATGCCAAATTAAATGATTTACTTAAAAACATTTCTATTGATACATGGAAAACTTATTTGCGTTCTCACACACTTCAAAACTGGTCTGGTGCATTAAGCAGTGATTTTGAAAAAGCTGCTTTTGATTATGACAAAACATTAAGTGGTCAGCAGGAAATGAAACCAAGATGGGAAAGAATATATCGTGCAACAGATAATAATCTTGGCTTTGCTTTAGGCCAGGTATATGTGAAAAAATATTTTCCGGACGATGCAAAAAAACGAATGAATGATTTGGTAACTAATCTTCAGAAAGCATACGAAGCAAGAATTAATAAGCTTGATTGGATGAGTGATAGCACCAAACAAGTTGCGATTATAAAGCTACATGCATTTATAAAAAAAATTGGTTATCCTGATAAATGGAGAGAATATCATGTAACCATTGATAAAAATAAATATTATGATAACCTTGTGTCTTGTGCCAAAGACGATTATAACTATAACCTGAATAAACTTGGTAAGCGTGTTGATAGAACTGAATGGGGGATGACGCCACCAACTATTAATGCATATTATAACCCAACCTTTAATGAAATTGTTTTCCCGGCAGGCATATTACAGTTTCCTTTCTTTGATGCAAATGCAGATGATGCTATAAATTATGGTGGCATCGGTATGGTGATTGGTCATGAAATGACGCATGGATTTGATGACCAGGGTTCACAATATGATAAAGATGGTAATCTTAAAAACTGGTGGAGCCATAAAGATAGCGTTGAATTTGTAGCAAGAACAAAGAACATTGTTAACCAGTTTAATGCTTACACCATGCTTGATACATTGCATATTAACGGTGCACTTACAACCGGTGAAAACAGTGCTGACCTTGGCGGAATAAACCTTGCATATGATGCATTTAAATTAACCAAAGAAGGGCAGGACACTACAAAGATTGATGGCTTTACACCAGACCAGCGTTTCTTTATTTCTTATGCACAGATATGGCGCAGTAAACAAAAGCCGGAGATTATAAGAACCCGTATCAATGAAGATCCGCATTCACCGCCGATGTACCGGGTTAACGGGCCACTTTCAAACTTTACACCTTTTTATAAAGCGTTTAATGTGCAACCCGGAAATAAAATGTACAAGCCAGATAGCGCAAGAGTTAAGATATGGTAGAAATGTTTTGTTTATTATTGATTGAAGATTATTTTCGCGAGGCAAATGAACATAATTATTAAACATACAAAATGCGCAAAGATTTTCTGTAAACAGGAAGGCATGTAAATTTTGTATGTTCAATTATAAAATCAAAAGCCTTCCAAAACGGAAGGCTTTTTTAATATTATAAAACACAAATATGAAAGTTGCAGTAGTTGGCGCAACCGGTTTGGTTGGCTCAAAAATGTTACAGGTTTTATCAGAACGAAATTTTCCGGTTACCGAATTATTACCCGTTGCAAGTGAACGTTCAATTGGTAAAGATGTTGAGTTCAAACGAAAAAAATATAAAGTGATTTCTTACCAGGATGCGATTGCCGCAAAACCTTCTCTGGCTTTATTTTCCGCAGGCGGCGGAACGTCTCTTGAATTAGCACCAAAATTTGCTGAAGCCGGAATTACAGTTATTGATAACTCAAGCGCATGGCGCATGGATACAACTAAAAAATTAGTTGTTCCTGAAATTAACGCGGATGTGTTAACTGCTGAAGACAAGATAATTGCTAATCCCAATTGTTCAACTATACAAATGGTAGTTGCTTTAAATCCTTTACATAAAAAATAC
>CAZZXW010000435.1:0-2560 GCA_964658095.1 uncultured Parafilimonas sp.
TGTGATATGAATAATTAGTTTATACATTGCAATTAAAATTTATTCGCTTCTCAAAGTCTTCACCGGGTTTGCTATAGCTGCTTTGATTGCTTGAAAGCTGATAGTTATAACAGTTATCCCAATCGCCATAATACATACAATAACAAATACAAGCGGATTTATCACTATCCTGTAATTATACTTTTGCAACCAGTCATGCATGTAATAAAAAGCAACAGGCGATGCAATCACGCAGCTTATTAAAACCAATACAATAAAATCTTTTGAAAGCAATAACCACACTTGCGATATGGAAGCGCCTAATACTTTGCGGATACCTATTTCCTTGGTGCGTTGTTCAGCGATGTATGCTGCCAAACCAAATAAGCCAAGACAGCTTATGAAAATTGCTAATACTGCAAAAACACTTGCGAGTTTACCAATACGATTTTCGTCACTGAATTTTTTTGCGTATTCATCATCAGCAAACCTGTATGAAAATGGCACAGAAGGAGAATATGTTTTACAGATTGTTTCTATTTTATTAATAGCTTTATATGCGTTTACATTGGGGTTGATTTTTATAAGCACATCATCAAAATGCCTTCCTATATAAAAAACAGTTTGCTTAACAGGTTCATACGGTGATTCCATCACCATATCCTTAACTATTCCGATTACCGTAAAATTGTTTTCACCAATTTTCAGTGTTTCACCAACGGGGTTTTTAAGGTTCATAAATTTTACTGCAGCCTCATTTAATACAATCGTTGATGAATCGGTAATAAAACGACTGGAGAAATCCCTGCCATCTGTAAACTGCCAGCCTACCGTTTTTCCATATTCCGTTGTAACACCAATCCAACCAAAGAAAGAGGTCATAGATGGATTTTTTCCTTTCCACTCTATATCGCCCCTGTTATTATTAATGCCGGTTGTTGACGTTGATGATTCGGCTACTTGTGTTATATCTCCTGATTGTAACAAGTCTTGTTTTACCGCTTCAAAATGTTTATGCAGGTCATCATTGGTTACTTCTATATTAATCAGCCCATTCTTATCATAACCTATCGGTCGGTTTTTTGCAAACTGAATTTGCTTGAATACGATGATAGTGCCTATTATTAAAATAACAGACACTGCAAATTGTGTTACCACCAGCACTTTTCGTGGAAGAGCTGCAAACCGTCCTGCTTTAAAAGTTCCTTTCAATACTTTCACCGGGTTAAAAGATGACAGGTATAAAGCAGGATAAACACCAGCAATAATTCCTGTAAACAAGGTAAAGCACAAACAGAGTAACCAGAACAGCGGATTGCTCCATAAAATAGTTACCTTTTTATCAGCTACTTCATTAAAGAATGGCAGCGCTAACCAAACCAGAAGGAATGATAATGCAAATGCAAGCGCAGCCATTAATAACGATTCACAGAAGAACTGACTTATCAATTGATTTCGTAATGAACCAACCGCTTTACGTATACCAATTTCTTTTGACCTCTTTTCACTGCGGGCTGTACTAAGGTTCATGAAGTTAATGCAAGCCAGCAGCAGTACAAATACTCCAACAATGCCAAACAACCAAACATATTGAATAGCACCGCCCGTATTAACGCCACTTTTAAACTCTGAATATAAATGCCACTTACTCATGGGCTGCAGAAAAATAATAGGCTTGTACTTTCTATCCTCGCTGCTCATTTTATCAAGCTTGATGTTTTTTATTTTTTCAGATACTTTACTCATATCTGTATTATCAGCAATCTGAGCATACATCATTAATGAATTGTCGCCCCAGTCACTTAACGACCTTTCATTACCCGGTGCGTTGATATAATATTCCCACGAACCAATAAAGGCAACATCATGCAAGGTTGTGTTAGCCGGCAAGTCTTCGTAAACACCTGAAACTTTACATATGGCTTTATCATCAAGGCTTATCACTTTGTTCAAAGCATTTGCATTTCCAAACAATGCTTTGGCTACAGATTGTGATATTAATATGGAAGTACGGTCTTTTAGACCATTACGAGTTCCCTGAAGCATGTTAAGTGTAAACATTTTTGGTGCATCAACTCCCATAAAATTTCCTCTGAAGGAAATCTTTTTATCGCCAAAAATTAAGGTGTGATTCTCAGTCCAGGACGACATTACAATGTATTTGAAATCGCTGCCAAAGTCTTTGCGTAATTCCGCATCCAGTGGCATTGGTATTGCATCGCCTGTACTGATTGTACCGTTATAAGTTTCATGCTGCATTACCGCTGCAATGCGGTCATAGTTTTCATGATACTTATTAAAAGAAACTTCATCCCAAAGCCATAATCCAATTAGTATCGCCACAGCCATACCTACTGACAATCCCGCAATGTTTATAAATGAATGCACTTTGCTTTTAGTGATGTTGCGCCACGCAGTTTTAAAATAATTTTTAAACATAAAAGTTGATTTATGAAGTATGGCTTGTTATTGCCTTAAACCAAAGCCACTTCCAGCTCATGCATATTTTGGTTTCAACCCACATGCCAACGCTGAAATGCTTGTACCGCAAGTGTTTAAGAAAATCTCAGTAGTTAAAACT
>CAZZXW010000436.1:0-2532 GCA_964658095.1 uncultured Parafilimonas sp.
TTTTAATGCTGATCCTTCTTTACATCTTTATTTAAAATACAGGTTTCAAATTCAAACAGATTGCAATTTTAATTTGAAACAAAAAACAGTTGTGTTTGATAACAATACAAACGTTGTATTTTGGAATGCATGGATAGGCAGAACTTTTATGAAGAAAGATGCGCTGCTGGTAAAAATTATGGGTCATGACCTGCTTGATCAGAACATTGGTTTCAACAGAACAGTGAACAGTAATTTTATTTCTGAAAATACTTACACCACAATAAAAAGATATTTTCTTTTATCTGTTGTATGGAACTTTAATAAAGCCGGCGTAAAAGCACCCGGGCAGGATCAATAACAAAAACTAATAAGTATAAAATGAAACGTTTATTATCAATAATGCTTTGTTGTTTTATGCTGATTAAAAATACACAAAGTCAAAATGCAGTTTTTCTTTCACAGGGCAGGATAGAGTTTGAACGGAAAGTAAATCTGTATGCACAGGTAGATGACGAAGATGATGAAACATGGAAAGACCTGATGAAAAAAATGATGCCGCGGTTTAAGACAACTTATTTTAATCTTGAATTTAATGGCAGCAAAACTTTATTTAAACCTGGCCGGGAAAACACAGACAATAATAAACTCTGGCAACAACCTGCAGAAGATAATACGGTGTTTACAAATCTTTCTGACTCTTTTAGCACTACGCAAAAAAATGTTTTTGAGCAAACCTTTTTATTGCATGACAGTACAAGAAAAATTAAATGGAAGATTACTGATGAAACACGCAACATTGCAGGCTTTGAGTGCAGGCGGGCCAATGCATTGGTAATGGATTCAATTTATGTGGTTGCATATTATACTGACCAGATTACCACAACAGGCGGTCCTGAATCTTTTAATGGTTTGCCGGGAATGATATTAGGGCTTGCATTGCCACATGAACACATAACCTGGTTTACTACAAAAGTGTATACTGAAAATATCAGCGATGCACAGTTAACACCTCCTGTAAAAGGTAAAAAAACAACATCATCTGCTTTGCTTATAACATTACAGGATCTTATGAAAGATTGGGGAAAATGGGGAAAGCGTTACCAACGCCAGATTATGATTTAAAGAAGACTTAGAACTTAGGACAAGGGATGCCTTTGCTATCTTCAGAATGTTTTATGTAAATAAGTGAGATCTCAATACCACCGCGGCCTTCTGAGGCAGTTTTTAAATTGGATGTATTTATATCATAAGTTGTACCTATCCGCAGGTCGCCAAATTCTAACCCGATGTAAGGAATAAAGGCATCACCAAAACGTACCCATGCGCCACCATAAAAACTTGTAGGCTTATCATCATCAGGGTTAGCAATAAATTGTACAGCACCACCAAGCAAAGATTCATGTGCACCTGCCTGTGTACTGTAAAGCCCGCTGAAATGAAGATTCACAATTTCGTTTATAGGAAAATAACCACCGGCGTGAAAAGTTGCCCGTGGATATAATTCATAATTAGCACCTGTAAATTCCTGCTTGGGCCTGTTGATGTGATACAGGCTAACGCCAACATACATATTATTTTTATCAGATGTGCTTGCAGTATATAGTACACCTGCATTTACATCAACATAATTAGATTTCAAAGTTGTGTTATTAAATACTTCGCTGGTAACACCGGTAAAACCAAATGGCGTTAGCTGATCTTCAAATTTTAAAGACGCTGTATTAATAAGCATGTTTGAATAAGTAACCTGGAAGCCTGCACCCAATTGATGAAAGCCATCTTCATCAAGCCCCTTATGATAAGCTGTTGACAAAGAAAAATAATTGAATGAAACTGCGCCTGCAGCACTCTTATCAGTATAAGCCATAAAACCTAAACCCCATATATCATTATAAGGAAGTTGATTCTTGAGTATCGGAAAATCTATTGAACCTGTACCTGTTATGTAAGCCCGGTTTATAGTAGGCCATTGATTGCGGTAATTTGCCGCTGCTCTTACTTCGCCATCAAATTTTCCGGTAAACGCAGGGTTAAGCGTCATAGGTGATGAAAAAAATTGTGAGAAGTGCGGGTCTTGTGCCCAGATATTTGCAGCCAACAGAGTAAAGCACATCAACAAGCAAAATTTCATAACAGAGTTTGGAAGTTATTTGTAAATATAGACCGTTCTGATATAAGCATAGCTGCAACAAAAATTTAAAACTGCGATTTTGTTCCGAAAGCAAGGTCGCCGGCATCACCTAAGCCGGGCACAATATAACCTTTAGCAGTTAATTCTTCATCAATATCGCCGCACCATACATGTACTTTTTCACCGAATTCCTGCTTTACATATTCAATGCCTTCTATAGCTGCAATTACTGAAACTATATGAATGCTTGCCGGCTTTCCCAAATTTTGTAATGAGTGTAATGCAGCTATTACAGATGCGCCGGTTGCCAGCATCGGGTCACAAATAATCAGGTCACGCTTATCAAGCGATGGGCAGCTTAAATACTCAAGGCTTATTTCAAAACTACCGTCTCTTTTATGCTTTCGGTAAGCAGAAAT
>CAZZXW010000437.1:0-2520 GCA_964658095.1 uncultured Parafilimonas sp.
AGCTACTATGTGCGTTGGAGTTGGGCAGGGTGCCGCAATTGTTTATGAAGGTTTGTAACTGCGACAATTTGCACTGTTTATCTCTGATTTTCTTATGTGGCATTTTAATTGAACCTTTCTACCTTCGCTTGTAACCTCTTGATATTACAATATTTAATGACAAACTGACTTTGAAAAGGATTTATTAAGATGCAAAAATTTATGCTTTCAGATGAAGATGCGGAGTTTTTACCCATTATACCGTTAAACGAAAATGATGAACAGGATAAAAATCTTGTTGTTCCTGATACATTGCCATTACTTCCGCTAAGAAACACCGTATTGTTTCCTGGTGTGGTATTGCCTATTACGGTGGGCAGGGATAAAAGTATTAAAGCCGTTAACGAAGCATACAAAAAAGATAAACTTATTGGTGTGCTTTCGCAAAAAGATTCAACCGTTGAAGATCCGGCGCTTGAAGATATGTGCCCTGTTGGAACAGTTGCAAAAATTGCCAAGCTTATAAAAATGCCCGACGGTGGAACAACCATAATCATCCAGGGCAAAAAAAGATTCCGCGTTAACCAGATGATCCAATCAGACCCTTATTATGTTGCTTCAATTGTTACACTAAATGATGATGAATTAGAAGCAGGAGAGCGGTTTGATGCGCATGCGGCTTCTATTAAAGATCTTGCTTCACAAATAATACAGATCTCACCAAATATGCCGGCTGAAGCTGCCATTATCTTAAAAAATATTGAAAGCCCTTCGTTTCTTGTAAATTTTGTGAGCAGTAATCTTAACAGTGATGTAGGTGGTAAACAGAATTTATTAGAGATTGATGACCTTAAGCTTCGTGCAGAAAAGTTAATTGAACTGCTCCAGAAGGAATTACAGTTTGCTGAATTAAAAAATAAGGTAACAACTAAAACACGCACAGAGATTGATAAGCAACAGCGTGAATATTTTTTGCAACAGCAAATGAAAAGCATTAAAGATGAGTTGGGTGGCGATGCAAATGACCGTGAGATTGCCCAAATGAAGAAAAAAGCGGAAACAAAAAAATGGTCTCCGGCAGCAAAAGAAATGTTTAACAGCAATATTGCCAAGCTGGAAAGAATGCATCCAACCACACCAGATTACTCAGTGATCTACAACCATCTTGACCTGTTGCTCGATCTGCCTTGGAATGAATATACAAATGATAATTATGATTTAAAACGCGCCTCCAAAATTTTAGATGCTGACCATTACGGCATGAAAAAAATTAAAGAGCGCATTTTAGAATACATCGCTGTTCTAAAATTAAAGGGCGATATGAAAAGCCCGATACTTTGCTTTACCGGTGCGCCCGGCATTGGCAAAACATCGTTGGGCAGAAGCATTGCACATGCCATCGGCAGAAAATATGTGCGTGTAAGTTTAGGTGGTTTGCATGATGAAAGCGAAATACGCGGCCATCGCAAAACATACATTGGCGCAATGCCTGGCCGCATCATTCAAAATATCAGGAAAATAAAAACATCTAACCCTTTAATGGTGCTGGATGAAATAGATAAAGTAGGCACTGATTTTCGCGGCGATCCTTCTTCATCCTTACTCGAAGTGTTAGACCCCGAGCAAAATCATACTTTTTATGATAATTATCTTGAGCTTGAATATGATTTAAGCAGGGTGCTTTTCATTGCGACAGCGAATAACATTCAAAATATACAACCTGCTTTGCGTGACCGTTTGGAAATAATTGATTTAAGTGGGTATGCGGTTGAAGAAAAAATCCAGATTGCACAACGCCATCTTGTTCCTAAACAAAAAGAAGCGCATGGTTTAGGTAAAACCAAGCTTAAAATAAGCGACAAAGTGTTGCAAAAAGTTATCGAAAGCTACACACGGGAAAGTGGTGTGCGCGAATTAGACAGGCAACTTGCAGGCATTATGCGCTATAAAGCGAAAGAGTTTTCTGTACGTAATAAAATTCCGCCAACCGTTTCTTTACAGGATGTTGAAAAGATTTTAGGTACCAACAAGTACAGCAATGAAATTTATAAAACGGCAAATATTCCCGGTGTCGCCGTTGGGCTTGCGTGGACGTACGTTGGCGGTGATATACTTTTTATTGAAACTATTTTAAGTGAAGGGAAAGGCGAGTTAAAGCTTACCGGCAATCTTGGTAATGTAATGAAAGAAAGTGCTTCAACAGCATTAAGTTACCTGCAGGCGAATGCAAAAAAATATGGTATTGATGCCTCTATTTTCAGCAAGAGAAACATTCATATTCATGTGCCGGAAGGTGCTGTACCTAAAGATGGGCCAAGTGCCGGTGTAACTATGTTAAGCTCGCTTGCATCTGCGTTTACCGGTAAAAAAATAAAGCCTTACTTAGCAATGACAGGCGAAATTACATTGCGTGGGCAAGTGTTACCGGTTGGCGGCATTAAAGAAAAAGTGCTGGCTGCAAAACGGGCAGGTTTGAAAGAAATTTTAATGTGTTCGCTTAATGAAAAAGACGTGAAGGATATTGACGGAACTTTTATTAAA
>CAZZXW010000438.1:0-2511 GCA_964658095.1 uncultured Parafilimonas sp.
TTCAATTGTTACAAGCGAAGGAAAACCCCAGGTAATTTTTGCCATCAACCCAATTATGAATTGATCTTGCTTAACAGGAAAAATGCTTTTGATTTGCGGAAGCAGTGTGTTGATGTTTGCAACAATGTCTTGCGGAAACATGATGTTTTCAATCGCATCATTCTTAACACCATCACGCATTGCATCAACGTTAATTGTTCTGTTGATGCCAAGCATGCCACCAAGACCACTTAAGAAAAATCCCATGCCCAGCACAATGCCCGGTTCAAATTGAACGCTGATAATTATGAGCAATGAAAAACCACTTGAACCATCGGGCATGATGGTGTTTATAATTGCAATTGCAGAAACCTGTATTGTATCTTCAATTGAAAGTTGCAGTGCACCTGCATATTCACCCTTTGGTCTGTCAATTAATAAAAATCCGCCGCCCTTTACAATGCCCGCATCAACAGAAAGTCCAACACCTGTTGGTGGCAAAAAACCAAGACTAAAATCAACAGGACCCAGATTGCCTTTTCTATTTGCAGGAAAACTAAGCGTGCCTGTTAAACCCATTCCCTGAACAACAGCTTCAATCGGCCCTAATGAACCCTGCACATCAAGTGCTATATTTATTGGAATGTTTCCGCCTGCTGGCTTAATATTAATTTTTGCTGTTTGAATATTAATGGGACCGAGTTGTAAATGTGCAGGCAAATCAATTTCAAGTCCGCTGCTTCCTTTAAAATAAAAGCCGCTTTCCAAACCAAAACCAAATGCAAGTTCAAAGGCAAGCGTAATGCCATCAGAAGGTAAAATTTGTGAAAGAAAACCGTCCGTATCGCCAGCCGCAGGCTTGATAACAATTTTGCTTCCCGTTAAATCAAATTCAATTTTTACATCTTTAGAACCAGCAGTTGTAAGATCTGCAGAAGCGGTTATTGATGTTGATTGGAATTCATAATGGCTGGCCGCCGGATCACCAAAAACAGTTATGGGTTGGCCGTCTGCACTCTGATATTGCAAACCCAAAGAAACTTTTGCATCAGCGCCGCCATTTGTTCCGCCACCTGCAAGATTGCTTATAAATTGCGGAGGTTGGTTTGGTCTTAAAACAATCGCAACTCCATTATTTAAATCAAGTGTTGTGGTAAACTTAAATGTGAGTGAAGGAGCAAGGTTAATTTCTTCAGTGATGTTTGCGGTTGCATAAGGTACTATTGCAAGACCCGGTAATAATGAACCGTTTTGAGGGAGCAAATAAAAATTAATTCCTGCACCTGCTGCAACATTTGATGTTTGTTCATCAATCAACACCAAGGTAAGCGCATCTTTATCAAAGCTGCCTGCAGGCAAACCAGAATTTAGTGTTTGTAAAAAACTATCTTTTAATTGCTGAAGTTTAAAAGCAATATTATAAGCATCAAATGCATCCGTTAAATTTTCAAACAATTTTTCCCTGCTCAAATCGGGGCTTGCCCAGCTATAGAGGTTTTGTAATAATTGTAAAGGGTTGCTGAAAATATCTCCAATTTTATCAAAATGAAATTCTTTTCTGAAATAAGCTGGTCGTGTTGCGGTTGCATTAATAGGTGTTATGGTGATGATACCGAGCAGTTGCAATATACTTCCAACTTGGGGTCGCTGGTTTAAAAAATATTCTGCCAATAAAAACTGACCTAATTCAGAAGGAAAATCATTTTTAAATTCACTTGCAGTAGCCGTTATTCCGGAGAAAACAGAATCAGGATTTGATACGAGATTTTCAATTCCGTTTATAAGACTGCTTAACTGACTAAGCAATTGTGTTACGCTGCTGAAGTCAATGTCGCCTGATTCTAAAGTTGTAATAATCGGATCAACAAGATTTACCAAATTTTGAATTGGTGTTACAACACTGTTTGCATCCCAACCCAATTCTTTCATTGTAGAAATAAAAGCATCTTGAGTTTGCACCATATCTTTTAATGGTGTAAATGCGCTTGCTATTTCTTCAGCTATTATTGAAAGTGTATCTCTGTCTGCCATGTGTTTTATACTTCGTTGAAATAATTGCTGTCATTGTCAGCGAATATTTTGTTGGTTGTTGCGCCGCCTGAAGGAGCCGCGTAAAAGTTGAACACGAGTTCGTTGCTTGCATTGTTATTTATTACAGGTGGGCTCACATAATATTCATACCTGCGCCCGGTATATACTCGTGAGCTTGAATTCAAAACCCATTCAAGCCCATCAATCATATCATCAATGGTATTATATTCATATCTTTTATAAAAAGGCAAAGGATGTGTATCTGAAAACATAAGCCAAAATGGATCTATGCCTGGGTTTGCAGCCTGCGTATTAACGAGGTTTTTAAGAAAAGGAACTATGGTTGCCCGTGTTGTTGGCAATGTGCCAACAGAAGGATCCATTGTAAAATTTACAACCGTAGATAATTGATATTTATAACGTCCTCCTCTAAGCGAAGTTAACCTAGTTATAGGCGAAGGATTTAATGTTGTTCTAACAAGCGGATCAACGGTCCTCCTA
>CAZZXW010000439.1:0-2503 GCA_964658095.1 uncultured Parafilimonas sp.
GCCTGGCTAAAACTGTTATAACCATTTAATAAACACAATAAAACACCTGTAATAAAGTAAAGTTTTGATTTCATAAAAATTGATTGTTTTAAAAATAGAATAGTTGTAATGCGGAGGGAATGGCAAATATAAAAAAAGCACTTGTACAAGTGCTTTTTACTTTAAATATTATTTTTATTTACCTCGCAGACACCATCTGCTTTGTATCAACCAATTTATTATTTACATACAAAGAGTATTGATAAGCACCGGCAGAAAGGGTAGAAGCATCTACTGAAACATTGCCTTTGCCTTTTGCAGATAAGTTTATCTGTTTTAATACAACACCTTTTATATCTGTAATAATTATTTGTGCTGAAGCAGCACCTTGTGGTATGCTATAACTAATGCTTGTTGAACTGGTAAATGGATTGGGAGTGTTTTGCGCCAATGAAGCTGAAGACAGGACCGTTGACTGTTGACCGTTTGCTGACGACAGGTTTACTATCATTGCTTTAAGTTCATCAATTTCATGCTGTTGGGTTTGAAACCTGTTATCATAGGTTGTTTTAAGTGAATCGTTTTGTTTGCTTAATTCCTGTACTGCCTTTACCAGCGGTACCACAAAATCACTATAACTTAAAGCGTAAAGGTCTTTATCGTTTGCAGGTTTATGTATGCCGCTAAAGTCATAATTTAATTTATTGGCAGCAGACTCAACATCCTGTGCTATAAAACCGGTGTACTGTATTTTTTCTTTTGCTGATATGGCATCATCATTTGCTTTTTCTGCTGCAGAAGTTACCGATGCGCCTGAAGCTGAAGTGCTAGCAGAAGCTTTATTATCAGCCTTCATTTTATTCTGCATAGCTGTTACACCTGTTCTATCATTGGCAGCGTGAATATCATAATTATACGTTACGGGTTTTAATGCATTAATAAAGGCAAGGCCCGGCACATTTTCTTTAATATTCTTTTTTACACGCCCATCAGAAACATTATAGTAAGGCGAATAACCTTCGACAGCTGTAACAGATGAGTTGCCTAACATTACCTCGTTGCTGGCGGTGGCGGTAGCATAATAACCAAGCGCAGTTGCGTTTGTGTAACCATCTGCATTAACACTGGCCTCATATCCAAAGCCTGAGTTATAACTCCCCGTATAATTACCAAGAAGCGCAAAAATGCCGGTGCCGGTGTTGTAACTACCGGTTGAATTTCCTACGAGGGCAGCATTGCCAGTAGCTACATTGTAAGTACCTGTTGTATTATCTCCAAGTGCGTTATACCCAATGCCTGTGTTAACATTCCCGGTAGTGTTACTTAAAAGCGCAGAACCAATGGCAACATTATCTCCACCTGTAGTAGTATTTAACAATGCGTGGTAACCCACGGCAACATTATCATATACTGTGGTGCCGGTATAAAGCGCTTTGCTGCCAATTGCAATATTTGGATAAAAAGTAGTTTTGAAATTATATAAAGCGGAATCACCAATGGCAATAGCCTGGTTGCCTGTTGTACTGCTATACAAGGCCTTTATGCCAAAAGCTATGTTTGAATAACCGGAAGTATTTAGATACATTGCTTTAGTGCCATTAGCTACGTTATTGCTGCCCGTTGTGTTATTGTATAAAGCCTGGAAACCTGCGGCAATATTGTTTTCACCGGTGCTGTTAATATATAAAGCCTGGTAACCTTCAGCCGTATTATCATCGCCGGTAGTGTTCTTATACAATGCCTGTGTGCCAACGGCTGTATTGCGTAAACCGGATGTGTTGTTATATAATGCAGAATCGCCTATGGCAATTAAATGATCTGCACTGGTAGAAGAATACAAAGCACCAATACCGATACCAATATTTGCATAGCTGGTTGTATTATATAAAGCTTTTGAACCAATGGCGATGTTAGTGTTGTGTGGCGTTGCAAACACCAATGCACTGTTAATATATACACCGTTTGATAAGTAAATACTTTTCCATGTTTTGGAAGTTGAACCAAGACTTAAAGAATTGGTTGTACCCGGCGTTAAACCATGATTGATCGCTGTTGTTGAGGCAAGATTAGACAAGCTGGTATTTGCCTGGCTAAAGCTTTTAATGTTTGCACATGTGATTGCAAGAATAAGTACTGCGTAGAATTTTGATTTCATACAATTGCTTTTAGGTTAAATAAATAATTATAGTTGTTAATAGTTAGCTTTTGGAGAGAAGTGCTAAAATAAATTTTTCATTTATAAATAAAATGGGATTTAAAACCAATTGCCTTCAAAAAGAATGAAGCAGCATTACTTTGCTGACACCATTTGCTTTGTATCAATCAATTTATTATTCACATACAAAGAATATTGGTAAGCACCGGCAGCTAATGTAGAAGCATCAACATTAATATTGCCTTTGCCTTTTGCAGATAAGTTTACCTGTTTTAATACAACACCTTTTATATCTGTAATAATTATTTGTGCTGAAGCAGCAGCTTGTGGTATGCTATAACTAATGCTTGTTGAACTGGTAAATGGATT
>CAZZXW010000440.1:0-2226 GCA_964658095.1 uncultured Parafilimonas sp.
CGATTGATGAACGCTATACATCAAAGATGGCAGTACAATCAATGATTGATATGGGTATGAAAAAGAAAGATCGCCGCAAAAAAGAAAACGTAGACCAGATTGCAGCAGCAATTATGTTGCAGGAGTATTTGAAACGAATACAGATTTAAGATTTCAAATAGCATATTTATTTACTATCCGGTTATTTTTGTAATATTCAACTTAAAAAATTCGCATTTGTAAATATGATTTTACCCATTGTTGCCTACGGAACACCCGTTTTAAGAACAGTAGCAAAAAATATAACGCCTGATTATCCTAATCTTAATAAATTGATTTCGGATATGTGGGAAACGCTGTATGCCAGCAGCGGCGTGGGTTTGGCTGCTCCGCAGGTTAATAAAGATATACGTGTTTTTATTGTTGACAGTATGCAGATTTTTATTAACCAGTCAGAAGAAGATAAAGGGAAATATCCTGATGAACCCGGCTTTAAAAAGGTTTTTATAAACGCAAAAATTAAAGAATGCAATGGTGCCCCATGGAGCTATAATGAAGGCTGTTTAAGCATTCCCAAAATACGCGAAGATGTAATGCGGCCTGAAACAGTTACTATTGAATACTTGGATGAAAATTTTCAACCGCATACAGATACATTTAATGGCATAACTGCACGCATTATTCAGCATGAATATGATCATATTGAAGGCAAACTTTTTATTGATTATCTAAAACCTTTTCGCAAAAAATTATTGCAAGGCAAATTATCAGACATAACCAAAGGCAAAATAAAAGTGGATTATAAAATGATCTTTCCCAAATGAAATATGTGTTACTGTGCTTAACCCTTTTGCCTTTAAAATTATTAGCCCAGGAAAAAGATTCGTTTATAGTTGAAGGTAAAGACACTACTGTAATTATTGATAAAGGCACTTTTACTTTAAAAGAAGTTATTGTGCACAATCACATGGATTATAAAAGCTTGCTGCGTCGTATACAAAGTGATACTACGTTTTACAAGGCTTTCCGCAATTTGCATGTGTTAGAATTCAGTGCTTATAATAACATCCGCATGTTGGATAAACATGATAACGTGCAGGCAAGTTATTATAGTAAAACACGCCAGCACCGGCAAAACAATTGCCGTTCTACACAAACTTTAGAGCAAAAAACAACTGGCGACTTTTTAGATAATAAAGGCAATTTCAATTATACAACCGGAGAAATGTATGCATCTATCTTCTTAACAAAAGGAACCATTTGCGGCGAAGATAATATTGTTGCGGGGCATGAATTTAATACAAGTGGCAAGAGTGGAATGGAAAAACATAAAGAACAATTAAAGATGCTGTTCTTTAATCCGGGAAGAAAAATTCCAGGCATTCCATTTATCGGTAACAAGCTTGATTTGTATGATGAAGATGCACATAAGCTATATAATTATTCACTTGATTACACTACATACAAAGGCAATGATGCATACGTATTTACAATCAAACCAAAAGATGATCTTGGTTTTTTTCAAAGAGGTGATATTGTTGTTGATGAAATGACAACCTGGTTTGATGCTAAAACAATGGAAGTAATTGCACGTACTTATTCATTAAGCTATCATGCATTTTTATATGATTTTAATGTAAGCATGCAGGTTGAAATGACGCATGCAGGCAACCTGCTTGTACCTGAAACCATGCGTTACAAAGGCAACTTTAGCGCTGTAACAAAAAAGCGTGAACGCGGAGAATTTACAGCTACTTTGTTTGATTTTAGTAAACTGTAACATCTAAAGCTTTAATACATTTACTTCAGCATAATTACAAAGTATGATACAAAAAGTTTCAGTTATAGGTGCAGGCACCATGGGTAATGGCATTGCACACGTGTTTGCACAGAATAATTTTGAAGTAAACCTTGTTGATGTTAATGCTCAGCAACTGGAAAAAGCTTTACAAACAATATCAAAAAACTTTGACAGGCAGATAAGCAAAAACACTTTAAGCGAGGATAAAAAAAAAGAAGCGCTTGCAAATATTTCCTGTTTTACATATATTAAAGAAGGCGTACAGGATGCTGATTTAATAGTTGAAGCTGCTACTGAAAACACAGCGCTTAAATTAAAAATTTTTAAGCAACTTGATGAGGAAGCACCTGCTTCAGCCATACTTGCTACAAACACTTCTTCTATCTCTGTTACTAAAATTGCAGCAGCCACAAAACGGCCCGAAAAAGTTATTGGTATGCATTTTA
>CAZZXW010000440.1:2236-2501 GCA_964658095.1 uncultured Parafilimonas sp.
GAATCCTGTGCCTGTAATGAAGCTGGTTGAAATTATAAACGGTTTTACAACTGATGCGGCCGTTACACAAACGATAACAAATATTACCAAACAACTTGGCAAAATACCGTGTGTGGTGAACGATTATCCTGGTTTTGTAGCCAACAGAATCTTAATGCCAATGGTTAATGAAGCTATTTATAGTTTGCATGAAGGCATTGCCGGTGTTGAAGAAATTGATACAATAATGAAGTTGGGAATGGCACATCCAATGGGACCTTTACAG
>CAZZXW010000441.1:0-2498 GCA_964658095.1 uncultured Parafilimonas sp.
TTAAACATAGTAACAACAATGAATTTTTAATTATTAATTTGGCAATGGTTCGGGCAGACAGGAATTCTAATTCCAGTCCTGCATAAATGCCTGTACGTTTACCTGCCATTTTACGACAGCATCCAACAATGACAATACAAAGACTGACATTAGCATTTACAATGTATCCCACCGTCCAACTACATATTGCCAGCAAATTTAATAGTAAATATTTTTGCCGGAAATTAAATCATGTCTCAACTACCCGAAGTACGTCAGCAAATGTTTAGCCTGATAGCGCAATGGCAACAGAGCAACCTTACACAAAAAGAATACTGTGAGCAGCAATCAATCAGGTATCATGTTTTTCATTATTGGTATAAACGCTACCGTCAGCAACAAGCGGGCAATGATAATAACAACTCCTCATTTGTTAAGTTACAAATAGCAAAACCAGTTACTGGCAGCGCTGTGGAAATTCATTTCCCTGGTGGCATTCAATTATTTTTTCGTGAGCCGGTAAGCAGTAATTATTTAAAAGCATTGATTAGTTAGGCATGCTTCATTTGTCGGCATTCTGCAAGTATTATTTATACAGCAATCCTACTGACCTGCGTAAAGGTTTTGATAGCTTATCTGGTATCGTTACCTCGGCATTGCAAATGAATGCGCTCAGTGGATCGGTATTCATCTTTATCAATAAGAAGCACAACCAGGTAAAACTGTTACTCTGGGAAGGTGATGGCTTTGCTATTTATCATAAAAGATTGGAAAGGGGCACTTACGAACTACCGGAAATAAAAGATAATGCATATGATATCGCCATCTCTAATGAAGCCTTGCAACATATCCTGCAAGGCGTCTCTTTGAGGAGTGTGCGCAAGCGAAAAAGATATCAACAACCCGCCTGAAGCTGTGGATAACGGATGGCTGTAAGTGTTGATACCACTCAGTTGTAGTATATTTATGGCGTGATAGAAACAGCCATAGATTATAAAGTTTTATACGAAGAGTCGGTTCAGCAGCATCATAAAGTTATTAAAGAATATGATGTGAAAATAGCCGTCTTTCAACATGAGCTTGATAATCTTAAACGCTTGATTTACGGTAGTAAAAATGAACGCTTCATTGCTTCAAATGGTACGCCTTCACAACTAAGCCTGGATATACAGGCTGATGCCATTGCCCAATGTTCTATTGTTAATACAAAGAAGATTGAATATACCCGTAACACTATAGAAGTTACACGAGAACATCCCGGCCGCACCAAATTGCCCGAGCATTTAGAACGCAGAGAGATTATTATTGAGCCTGAACAAAAAACAGAAGGCTCTAAAAAGATAGGTGAGGAAATAACTGAGGAATTAGAATATGAACCGGGTAAATTATTTGTGAACCGCTATGTGCGTCCTAAATATGTAATGCCGGGTAATGAAGGCATTATCATTGCACCAATGATTGATCGCCCTTTGCCAAAAGCTATAGCTGGTCCAGGATTACTGGCACAGATTATCATTGATAAGTATGTAGACCATCTTCCCTTGTACCGCCAGATGGAGCGTTTTAAAAGAGAAGGTATTAATATCCCTTACAGTACTATCGGTGACTGGATAAAGAATGGTTGCACTTTAATAGACCCTTTATATGGAGCTTTGGAAAAATTAATTGTACAAAGCAATTACCTGCATGCAGATGAAAGCCCCATTAAAGTGTTGGATAAAGATAAAAAGGGACAAACACACCGCGGATATTATTGGGTATATCACAATAGTATAGATGGGCTGGTATGGTTTGATTACCGGGAAGGCCGGGGAAGAGAAGGTCCTGTAGAAATACTGAAAGATTTTAAAGGTTATTTGCAAACAGATGGCTATGCCGTGTACGACATTTTTAAGGAGCAAAAAGATATCACCGTACTGCATTGCATGGCCCATGCACGCCGTATGTTTCATGAAGCCCTGGATAACGATAAGGCCACAGCTGAATACGCTTTGGAGCAAATAGGGCTGCTTTATAATATAGAACGCAAAGCCAAAGAACAGTCCTTTGCTCCACAGCAATTATTAGAACTACGTGGTCAGAAAGCTCTGCCTGTACTGGAAGCACTTGGTAAATGGATGAAAGAAGCTTACATAAAAACATTGCCTAAAAGTGCAATTGGCAGGGCCCTCGGTTATAGCATTCAAAGATGGCCGGAACTGACGTTGTACGCTCGCGACGGCAAACTGAACATAGACAACAACCCGGTGGAAAACAGTATAAGGCCGGTTGCCGTAGGCAGAAAGAATTATTTATTTGCCGGCAGCCATGAAGCAGCCAGGCGCAGTGCCATGCTATACTCTTTGATGGGTACGTGTAAACTACACGACGTTAATCCTTTTATCTGGCTTAGAGATGTTTTGCAACGTATCAACAATCATCCCATCAATAAGATTGCAGAGTTGTTGCCTCACAACTGGCAACTCCTGCCATAAATAATTTATACTACATTAACAAGGAGTACTTCGCCGCAGGGATAC
>CAZZXW010000442.1:0-2488 GCA_964658095.1 uncultured Parafilimonas sp.
TAAATGAAGTGCCGTCAAACACCAATGCAATCGCTAAAACAACATAATTCCATAATGGATTTTTAATTATTTCAGGATGCTGTAAATGTGTGATGCCTTCATAAATAGAAATGCCGCCACCAATGCTAAAGATCAGCAGCGATACAATAAACGACCAGAAATATAATTCTCTTCCATAACCAAAAGGCCGCTTTTCATCCGGCGGTTTTTTGCTTCGTTTCAAACCAAATAACAACAGCACTTCATTGCTGGTATCAACAACTGAATGTATGCCTTCTGAAAGCATAGCACTGCTACCTGTTAGTACAGCTGCAACAAATTTTGTAACTGCAATTGCAAGGTTTGCAAACAGCGCACTGTAAATAGCTATGTTAGGTGAAGCCAGCTGATGATTTTTTGAATGATTGAAAGTTACTGGTTTTCTCCAAGCAACTTATACAACTCATCAAGATTGGGCGATAAAATAATTTCTGTTCTGCGGTTTCTTGCCCTGCCTTCCGGTGTGCTGTTTGTATCAACAGGATCGTACCATGCATGGCCGGAAGCAACAACTTTTGCAGGATCAACTTTATAATCGTTCACTAAAATTCTTACAACGCTTGATGCACGTGCTGTGCTTAAAGCCCAGTTATCTTCGAACTTTCCGCGAATAGGAATTGAATCTGTGTGGCCTTCTATATCAACAGAAATATCAGGGTTTGTAGTTAATACATTTGCCAGTTTCTGCAACGCAATTTTGCCCGAATCATTTACCACGGCACTTCCCGAAGGGAACAAAAATTTCTCACTTAAACTCACATACACTTTACCATTTTTTTGGGTGATGGTAAGATCACTGTCGTTAAAGCCAATCAAAGCAGTCTTCATTTTGTTTCTTAGTTCAGCAGCTTTATTTTTTTGCTGATCGAGCAGGTTTTGTAAATCCTGCAACCGTTTTTGCTGCGCCTGCAGATTTTGTTGTAATGAACTTACCTGGCCTTGTGTGTTTGTGTTTTGATTATTGAGTTGTGCATTCTGCTGGTTTAATGAATCAAGACTTGCCTGCAACCTGTTAATAGAAGCCTGCATGTCTGCCATCTTTGAAGCGTTTAAAGCACTATCATTTTGTAAAGCTCTTGTCTGCATTTGTGATGCAATCAATTCACGTTTGGGCACGCATGAAGCAAACGCAAAAACAATCATTAAACAAAAAAGGAAATACCTGTTTTTCATATAAAGAAATTTCGAGGTTATAAAGATATTATGCCAAGATAATTTGTTTAAAAGCGCTGATGGCAGTTGTTGATAATTTGTTCTTAGCTTTTGTACATATTATATTCGTTTATGCTCAGAAAAATTTACATACTTGTTTTATTTAGTTGTTATGTTCAAATTTTATTTTCTCAATCAGTTAATGACAGTATTTATATTTTAAAACCAGACCGTGTTTTTGATGGTGAACAAATGCATGAAGGCTGGCAGGTGGTTGTGCAGCATCATAAGATTGAAGCCGTTGGCAACATCAACACAAATTATACAAATGCCGTTGTTATTAATTTAAAAGGATGCACGTTGTTGCCTGGCTTGATTGAAGGCCATAGTCATTTGTTCTTGCATCCGTATAATGAAACAAACTGGAACGACCAGGTATTGAAAGAGTCCGATGCAGAGCGTGTAGCAAGAGCAACGGTACATGCAAGAAATACTTTGTTTGCAGGGTTTACAACAGTTCGTGATTTGGGAACGGAAGGCGCAGGTTATGATGATGTGGGATTAAAGCAGGCGATTGAAAAAGGCATTGTTCCGGGACCACGCATGTTAGTAGCAACACGTGCCATTGTTGCAACAGGCAGTTATGGACCAAAAGGATTTAAAGATCAGGTTACTGTGCCGCAAGGCGCCGCTGAAGCAGATGGTGTTGATGATCTTATTAAAACAGTCCGCACACAAATTGGTAAAGGTGCAGATGTAATTAAGTTGTATGCAGATTATCGTTGGGGCGATACCGGCGAAGCAGAGCCAACATTTACCATTGATGAATTAACCAAGGCCACAGAAGTGGCGCATAGCAGCGGAAGAATTGTGGCTGTGCATGCAACAACAGCTGAAGGTATGCGGCGTGCAATTATTGCCGGTGTAAACACAGTTGAACATGGTGATAATGGAACACCCGAAATTTTTGCCATGATGAAAGAAAAGAATATTGCTTTATGTCCAACACTTGCCGCAGGCGATGCCATTATGCAATATAACGGATGGAATAAAGGTGTTGATGAAGAGCCTCAACGTATAAAAGATAAACGCAAGAGTTTTAGCGAAGCATTAAAAGCCGGTGTTACTATTTGTATGGGTGGAGATGTTGGTGTGTTTGCACATGGCGATAATGCACGTGAAATGGAGATGATGGTCGACTATGGAATGAAGCCAATAGATGTGTTGCGTTCAGCTACTTCTGTTAATGCGGATGTATTTAAGATTGATACTAAAGTTGGAAGAATAAAAACCGGTT
>CAZZXW010000443.1:0-2464 GCA_964658095.1 uncultured Parafilimonas sp.
ACTTCCTATTTTAGGATCTACAGAACCGTATGTGTAGGTATTACCGCCGGTAGAAGTTGCAATGCCTGTGCCGGCGTCAAAAAAGGCCTGATAGAAAAACCAATCGAATGGTTCAGTGTAAATGTATCCTACCACAACAACATCAGGCAATTGTTGCTCTCCTGCTGGTTGTTCTTTTGTTTTAACAACAACATTGCTTACGTTAACTGCATTTAAATGATCGATTCTTTTATTGTGAAGGTCAGTGATTAAAAAAACACTATCCATATTTTTGAAACTTGTTTCTTTCAAACTACTCTCCTTCGCATGAATGATTCTGCCTTGTATTATATGAGCATTGCTATCAGTTTCTAACAATATAAAGTCTGAAGAAAATTTTTTGTTTTTGATACCTGCACGTAAATAATAAAACAAACCTGAAGCGTCTTTACATTTATACAGCTGATCAAAGTCAACGTTATTAAAGTCATTCGTGTACAGGCTGTCTTTAAGCGCTTGTTTTATTTGATTCAAATATTGTTCACTTATTTCTGTGTCAGCGTGATTAGGTAACCCGTTGTGTATATCCTGTTTAGTGCATGATGCAACAAATACCACGCAGGCAATAAAACAAATAATGTACAGGCTCTTGGAAAGCCCTAGCCCTGTTTGAATTTGTTTGGGTTTCTTAATACCCGGAAAGCATACATGCTGGTTTTTTATGTTGCTTTTAAAAGGTAGTCTGTGTTTAAAGTGCCGGGTTATAAATGATGTTCTCATGGTCTATAATTTATTTACGATTTAGATGAAATGTAAAATTCATCGAATTTCAAACTTGATTTTTGCAGCAATCTAGATTTGATAGGACTACATGACGAAAAGACAAAATGTTGTTTGTTGAAAGGGTTAATTTATAGTAAAGGTTTTTCTTAAGGAAGTGCAAGAATGTTAGAAATATCATATTTGCCGAACTATAGTTTTTTCGATTTAAAACCGCAAAATGGATACACCTATATTTTTTGTTTTTTTGATGGCTACATTTTTAGCGATAGCTATCATTAAACTGATACATTTTTTAATACGTACCAGCCATCGAAGATTAAATGACCTGCTTTATTTTAATGTACATAGTATTGTGAACTCTCATAATGAACAAAGCAGGAAGGCAAAGAAGACACAAAACGTGTTGTCACTGATTAGCCTGTTTGTATTTGTTTTTGCAGTAATTGCTTTGCTGGTTATGCTAAAGCAACGATAACTCCCTATTATATTGCCAGGTTTAAGACAAAATGCAGCCGGTTGTGGGTGTGTATTGTACTATACGTTCTTCCCGAGCAGGGCAAGAATACCAGGCAAACTTCGCCGAGTAAGTATAAAAAGGGCCGCCGAAAGGCAGCCTATTTTACCGGTTCTTTATGTTTAATCTATAAATCATCAACTCACTACCAACTCGCCTGTGAAAAGGCTATCAGACGCCTCTACGCCGCCTTTTGTTATGAATGCTATCCACGTTTCTATTGTTTCTCCTGAAAAGGAGCCAACATTCAAGGAAGCAGACGCATCACTTCTAACACCTGCATTGGTGTTAAAAATAGTGAGATTCAAATTAGGACAAAATGCTACCAGGACTGCCTGATCTGTGGGTAAGGCAGAACCTACTCCACTATTATCCGTCCATGTAAAAAAAAGCTCACTGCCTGTTACAGTACAACCAGGTTTGGTTGCATTTGGCAACTCTCCCCTGCTTACCAACGCATTCTCATAGTCTATAACATAGTCCGGCGTTTTGCCTGTAACAGCATTTTCGAAATTGTAAGAGAATGCTGCATTGAACTCTGACATTTTAATCGCGTACTTTCTAAATGTAAGCCGCAACATGTCTGTCATGGTTGTTAGAAAATTAATAACCACCGGTGACAGGGCCATGGCTGCATTTATGCTTCAACAGTGCGTTGAACTTTGTTTACGCGGGTTGATCACTGCATTGCTTGGAAGCTGCCCTAAAACGCATTGCTTTAATGATCTGAAGCGACACCTGAAACGGTGTACACCTGAACTGCTTTATTTACTTTCTGCTGATGCAGATGAAGAACAATGGTTACTGCACCTTCTTGAAAAGGCTTACTTAGACGGGCGTTATAGCAAAAGTCTTATTGTTAGTGAACATGATATATCGCTGCTGCAAGGTGGTGCGGAGCAGTTGCTTGGAAGGGTGAAGGAAGTGTTTGAGGGGAAGATGAAAGCGATTTCTAAAAATGAGCAAGGTTTTACGATTGCACAAAGTTGTGTTTGATACCGTTGATATCCGAACGTTTACCAACTAAAGTTGTACATACAACAAAACGCAATCAGCAATTGTTGCTGCTATATGATATTTGCATTGCAGAAAAACGCAGTGAAGTTTGATGCCCTGGCAAAGCATCAGTTGTTACAAATCTTTTGTTGAAGGAAACGACTAAAATTCTTATACACCTTTGCTGCTTTT
>CAZZXW010000444.1:0-2461 GCA_964658095.1 uncultured Parafilimonas sp.
GCGTTAATGGTAAATGCATCTATAAACTTTAATGACTTGAAAGAACTGATCAATGTTACAGATGGTAATCTTGCCAGCCACATTAAAGCCCTCGAAGAAAGTGGTTATATAAAAATTCAGAAAGGATTTATTGGAAAAAAAACAAATACAACCTATGCGTCAACTAAAGCGGGCGAGAAAGCTTTTCAGACACATTTAGATGCATTGGAAAGAATGATTAAAAATATAAAATAAAATTTTTTACGCTTTGACTTTGAATTTCAAAGTACTTTCAAAATGAGACTAAAATTTACATCACTGCAAACTGCATTAAGGCTATGGATAACATCAGCGCTCATTTTAAGCACCGGTATTTTTATTTACCTTCTAAAGAATGAAGGCGCATCTATTCTTATATTCTTTGCTTCTGTTATTGCAATAACGATCGGCAGTATTCCGGCTTTTCTTATTTTGATCCTCACTTTGCCGTTAGTTAGTAGACTTATCTGGTTATATTCTATTAAGGTAATTGTCCTGCTTTTTTTATTCCTGGTTATATCATGTTTATATGGTGGTTTAGCAGGCTTTGTTTCAGATAATCCATTTGATAAATATTCTTCGTTTCAATCATTTTTTATAACTACTCGCACAATGTTCGGGCTGCGTATTGGCAGCAATACTCATTGCTTTTATTACAATCTTAAATATATCAACAGCTATTTTTTACTAAACAATAAAACCAAATTAAAAATGGAAGCACATTCAAATCAGCCAATTGCTGACGCACATCAAAATTCACAATCAAACAAAATCTGGATCAAAGGCCTTATTACCGGTGGTTTAATACTAATCATGCTTATACCAACCGTATTTGTTTCAAATCTTATTGAAGAAAGGCAGCACCGCCAGGAAGAAGTAAAACAGGAGGTAAGCAGCAAATGGGCCGGCGAGCAAACTATTACTTTCCCTTATTTATATATTCCTTACACGGTAACAACAATTCAATATGGTAAAACTGTAACAGAAAAGAAATCATTCTTAATTCTGCCTGATAACTTAAATGTATCCGGTTCGGTGGCAACAAAAGAAAGGCAGAGATCGATTTATACTGTTCTTTTATACAGCAGTTTACTTAACGCAAGCGGAAATTTTAATGTTCAAATTCCAGCAGATGTTGATGTTTCAACTATCAATTGGAGTGAAGCAAAAATTTGCATCGGCATATCTGATTTTAAAGGCATTCAGCAAAAAATTTCTGTGGCAATCAAAAACATAAATTACGATTTCTCTGCCGGCCTTCCCTCAAATGATATTGATACAACAGGTTTATCAACATCAATACAATTAAGCACAGATGATGTAAACAAATCACTCGCGTTTCAAATGCCGTTAAAAATCAAAGGCAGCGATCAATTACATTTTACACCGCTTGCAGGCAATAGCCAATTCAATATAAAATCAAATTGGAGCAGCCCTTCTTTTGATGGCAACACTTTACCAACAGAAAGAAATCTTGATAATAAAGGCTTTGAAGCAAGCTGGAGTTTTAATAAAGCAAATCTTCCCTTCAACACCATATTAAAAAGTTTCAATTTTAAGAAAGAAGATTATGCATTTGGCGTAACGCTGTTACAGCCTGCAGATCAATACGCAAAAACATTACGCTGTGTTAAGTATGCAATACTTTTTATCGGGTTAACCTACTCATTATTTTTTATTGCTGAAATAATGCAGAAAAAACCGTTTCATCCTGTGCAATATGTGTTGGTTGGTTTAGCGCTGATTGTATTTTTCACATTGCTGCTTTCAATAAGTGAATTTTTATTGTTTGATATTGCCTATCTTATTGCAGCTGTTGCTACAATTTCTTTGATAACGCTATATGCAAAAAATCATTTTAAGAGCTGGAAGGTAGCCGGTGTTTTTTCAGCCATCATTAGTTCCATCTACGGATTTATTTATGTTCTTATAAGCCTTGAAGACACAGCATTACTTGTTGGTAGTATTGGCTTGTTTGTAATACTTGCATTGGCTATGTATGGCAGCCGCAAAATAAACTGGTACGGTAATAATCTTAATCAAAACATAAGCATTTAAATCATCATCATTATGAAATACGCATTATTAATTTCACATACTGCAGCAGCAATAATTATAACAGGCATTATGCTATGTATGTATGCAACTGTTCAGCAAACCTATCGTTCATCTGCAAACGATCCGCAAATTCAAATTGCAAGAGATATAAGCGGGGCATTAATGAAAGGAAGATCAATTAATAAACTGTTGCCTGTTGATATAATTAATTTAGAAGAAAGCATTGCCGTATTTGCAGAACTCTTTGATAAAAGTGGTAAGCCTGTACAATCAACCGGGTTATTGAACGGCCAATTACCGCAACCTCCGCGGAGTGTTATGGATTATACTAATAACAATAAAGAAGACATGATAACATGGCAACCGCAAAGTAACGTTCGAATGG
>CAZZXW010000445.1:0-2456 GCA_964658095.1 uncultured Parafilimonas sp.
CTGTATAATCACCAAAGCTTTTATTACGTGCATTTAAGTACATGCACCAGATAAAATTCGTTGTTAATCCACCCCATAAAATCACGATATAAATTACATTGTTCTGGTATAAAAATTCTGTTGTTGCCTGCGGGTGTGCAGCTTTCCATAAGCTGTTTGCCACTGCAGACATTGGCGCTCCTGCTTCAATGCCGTAATTAAAACAGGCGCTTAGAATTCCTGAGATTGTGCATACAATTAATCCTTTTACAAGATTGAATTCTTTAATGCTTTCTTTCTTTTTTTCTTCGGATAATTCTTTCTCTTTTAAAATTCCGGCCTTGCCGCAAACAACAATTCCAATCAAACAAATCACGATGCCAACCAACACAATTCTTCCCCATGAAGTATTGATCAAATCATTGAAAGTTGTTTTGCCGGCTTCAGGATGGAAATTATAATAAATAGATGGAACCAATGCGCCAAATGCTGACGTAAAACCAAGCAATACGGAGTTGCCCAAACTCATTCCAAGATAACGCATGCCTAAACCATAAGTTAAACCGCCGATACCCCACATCAAACCCCAGAAGTAAGTCCAGCCAATTGTGGCAGCAGATGTTTGTGAAATGATCTCAGCAAAATTTGGAATGGTTAACCATGCAGCCAATGGCGGAATAATTAACCATGAAAATAAACCGCCAATAATCCAGTAACTTTCCCAATGCCACTTCTGTACTTTTTTATATGGTACATAAAAACTGCCTGATGCAAAGCCTCCGATAAAATGAAAAAATATTCCAAGTATAATTTGCATTCGTTATTATTTAATTTCTATGGCAACAGCTAAGATAAGAATGCAAAATAGTTTAACTATAATGTTATACATCAGGCACAATCAGCTTTAATTTTAAAACTACTTTTTAATCAACTCATGCATCTTTAACCAATCCTCAAATCTATCTATCCATGTATCAACCGGAAGATCTTGCTTCTTCATACCAAAACCATGTTTTCCTTTTTCATACATGTGCAACTCTGCAGGTTGACCTGCAGCGAGCCACTTTAAATAGATATGAACGCTGTGTGTTGCAAATCCTAAATCATCATCACTTGCTGCGCAAATAAAAATAGGTGTTTTCTCAGATGGAATGGTTGAGCCGATGATAGCACCTTCATACGGGTAAATCGGCGCAACAAAATTCGGACGGCCTTCATCGTTGGCGCTGTATACAACAGACATCGTTAATGTTGCGCCTGCAGAGAATCCCATGAAACCAATTTTATTGGAATCAACATGATATTCGTTTGCATGTTGGCGAACATATTTCACTGCAGTTAAACCATCCTGCAAAGCAAGTGGTATAACAGGCGCATTAAGCGAATCAAGTTTTTTAAAATTTTGTGTTGCCATTAAGGTGCCTATACTATTTTCAGGATGAGCCGGATCATCATGCACCAACCTGTATTTTAAAACAAAAGCAGTAATGCCTTTTTCGTTTAAGCGTTTTGCTACTTCAGTTCCTTCCAAATTATAAGCAAGTGCATGAAAAGCACCGCCGGGTGCAATAATAACCGCGGTTCCGTTGGGATTTGTTGGAATAAAAGCTGTTAGCGAAGGATGCGAAACATCCATTACAATTATGCCGATATCAACCTTAATTTCTTTTTCATTCCAGTTCCAGTTTTCAGACCCTGGTGCTGCACCATTGTAAAGCTGAATAACTTTTTGTGCATTTGAATAAAATGATAAGCATATAAAGAAGATGGCAAGTAATTTTTTCATTGTACTGTTGTAAAGAATATATCGGCATTATTGTTTAACCCGCTCACCTTCAGCATCAAACATACTCATCATGCTGCCGGTAATATGATCATCATCTTTTTTTGCCATCAAAAGATTTACATCATAACCCTGCGCAGTGAAATAAATAGTTACTGAACTATCAGTTAATTCTGCTTTTGAAATTTTGGATACTTCATTTCCGGTTGAATCCTGAATCAAGCCTGCCATCGTTGTATCTGTCTTATCTAAAACAACAAACATTTTTGTATCGCCTTGTGGAAGCCCTTTTAATAATACATTCCATTTGCCGGCAAAATAATCTGCACCCACTTTTGTTTGTGCATGTACATTGAATGATAATAACAAGAAAAATAATCCGGTAAAAAATACACTATACTTTTTCATAATCGTTTTTAGATAGATGTGCGTTTGTGATTGTATAAATATTGTTTAGCTAGCTTTATTAAAGCTTGTGAAATTATGATGTTATGCAATCAACGCTTCTTTATTGTATTTATTCCTGTAATCAATTGGTGATAAACCGGTAAATTTCTTAAAAGTATTTCTGAAAGCTTTTGCATCAGAATAGCCTACATCATACATTACTTCATTTACATTTTTGCGGCTGCTTTCTAAATTCTTTTTTGCCGCTTCCACTTTTACACGTTGTATGTATTCCATCACTGTATTA
>CAZZXW010000446.1:0-2438 GCA_964658095.1 uncultured Parafilimonas sp.
GCTTTCTCAACATCCTGCGCAACAAAACCTGTGCAAACAACTTTTTCTTTTTCAACCAATGCCTTATTTACTAATGCCTTTGCCTGCTCACCTGTTTGTGTCTCTTCACGTTTATCTGCATGTAAAAATTTATCGAGCCCTGTTGCATCTAATGTATAAGTAACGGGTTGCAGCTTGTTTATAAAAGCAAGACCGGGAACATTTTGTTTTATATTCTTTTTAAAACGTCCGTCACTTATATTGCTCCAGTTAGCATAAGCCCTGTAAGAACCAGTAGCACTGTTGCCCATTGTTACCTGGCTTGAACCAGTGCATATTGTTCCTTGTCCTATTGCAATTACGTTATAATAACCGGCGCCATCAACGTCCACATTTGCACCACAAAAACGTTGTTATAGCCATTATCATAACTGTCGCCGGCTTCGTAACCAACGGATGTGTTGTATTGTGAAGCTGTTGTATTATATAGTGAGTATGTGCCAATACTTGTATTATAACTGCCGACACTGTTATGGTACATTGCATCACTACCATAAGCCACATTACTTACACCTGTTGTATTTGAGAAAATTGTTGCGTTGCCCATAGCTATGTTTGATGAGCCTGATGAATTTGTATACAATGCATCAGCACCAACAGCAACATTGCCGCTACCGTTATTATTTTCGGTTAATGCCTGGAAGCCGATTGCTGTATTGGAATTACCGGTTAAATTTTCATACAAGGTACCATTACCTACGGCTGTATTTGTATTACCTGTTGTATTTGTTCTTAAGGCAGCACCGCCCAAAGCTGTATTATAATATCCTAAGGTATTAGCCATTAAGGCACTATTACCTATTGCAGTATTCGCAGCTCCGGAATTGGATAATAATGTTTGATACCCGAATGCAGTACCGTTTTCATAATTAGAATTAAGAAAGCCAGCCTGTATGTTATTCACTTTAAATACCAATGCCGCAGTATCTGTTGTGCCGATAAAATTTGTTTCTGAATTTGTTCCCGGATTTCCTTTTGTGCTCCATAAATTATTTCCGCTGATGCTGAATGAAGGATAACTCCCACTTATTGAAATACCATTTGTTCCGTTAAGCGTTACAGTTTTATCAGGGCTTGTATTTTTAATTACACCATTTGCAATACTTATTCCTGTGCTGGCTGTGTAAGGAACAAACGCAGTTGTTTGTGTAGTGTTATCTGCAAATTTTAAGTTGTACAGGTTTATATCTTTCCATCTTGAAGTACTGCTGCCAAGATTGTATTTGTTAGTTGGGCTTGGCAATAAATCAACCTTTATGGCAGTGGGTGCTGTAAGATTTGATAAAGCTTTATTAGCGCCTTTCAAAGCTGTCCACGCACCGGAATAAATATAATAGAAGCCTGGTGTGCCGTCTGTTTGATATATCATTAATCCTTCTGCAGGCGAAGCAATGGCATCACGTTGTGCCTGCGTCATACGTGGAATGAGCAACCCTTTTGAAGTAGATTTCATTTCAAGTAGTGAAGATGCAGCCGGGGTAACGGTGCCGATGCCAGCACTACCTGTTGAAGGGAACTTGTTGGTTTGCGGCATGGCTTTTAAAGAAACTATAGTCAGAATAGTAATTATTATCTTTTTCATCTGAAATTTTTATTTTGATGAAACCATTTGTTTTGAATCAATCATTTTTCCATCAACATACAAAGCATAACTATAAGCGCCTGAAGCCAATGTTGCTGCATCAATATTTAGATTGCCTTTGCCTTTTGCATTCAGGCTGATTTGCTTTAATACAACGCCTCTGCCATCTGTGATAATTATTTTGGCTGATGAATACGTTTGTGGCAACACATAACTGATGCTTGTTGAATTACTGAAAGGATTTGGGGTGTTTTGTTGAAGAGAAGCAGATGAAACAACAGTTGATGATTGAACGTTGACGGTTGACTTGTTAGAAACTATCATCGCTTTTAACTGGTTTATCTGGTTTTGTAAATCATTAATAGCAGAATCTTTTTTATCATTTATCTTACTTAATTCCTGTACGGCTTTTACAAGCGGAACTACAAATTCAGCGTAGCGTAATCCATAAACATCTTTATCGTTTTTAGCAGCATCAACACCACTAAAATCATAGCTTAAACTCTTTGCAGCTTTTTCAACATCCTGCGCAACAAAACCTGTATACAACACTTTTTCTTTTTCAGCCAGCGCATTGCTCATAGCCGTTTTTGCTTCGGTGCTGAGTTGCTTATCAGTCTGTGCATCTTTATGCAAAAAATTATCAAGGCCTGTTGCATCTAATGTATAAGTAACAGGCTGTAGTTTATTAATGAAAGCAAGTCCCGGCACATTTTGTTTTATGTTTTTTTTAAATCGGCCATCGCTGATATTGCTCCAGTTTGCATAAGCCCTGTATTCTGCAGTGGCACCATTACCTACTGTTACCTGGCTTGAT
>CAZZXW010000447.1:0-2430 GCA_964658095.1 uncultured Parafilimonas sp.
GGATTCGTTTTCTGTAGGTAAAACCTGGGAACCAAACAATACAGGAGCTTATTAAAGATTTCAATGATTATGATAAAGTATCTGCGGGTTTTCCGGGTTATGTAAAAAACGGAGTTATAAAAACGGCGCCAAATCTTGGCACTGACAGCTGGAAAGATTTTGACTTACAGGGCAAACTTGCTTCTATGCTTAACAAGCCGGCAAAGGTTGTAAATGATGCAGATTTACAGGGTATTGGTATTGTAAGCGGCAAAGGCCTTGAAATGATGATAACATTAGGCACCGGCTTTGGCACTGCAATTTTGCAGGATGGAAAACTATTACCGCATTTCGAAATTGCACATCACCCCGTAAAAACAGATAAAGATTATGATGAGTATATTGGTGAAGCAGCTTATAAGAAAAGAGGCAAAGACCATTGGAATTACAGGATGAAAAAAGTGTTTGTTATTTTGAAAACAGTGTTTAATTATGATCGTTTATATATTAGCGGTGGTAATGCAAAAAATCTTGACTTTGAGCTGGATAAAAATATGATCATCGTAAACAATCGCGAAGGTATTAAAGGTGGTGCTATGCTTTGGAAAGATAATGATGAAAGCGGTGAAGTAACCGGTGTTGCGGCAAGTGTACAAACCAATAATTAAATGCGTTTGTATTATTAATTATGGTTGATTGAAAAAATCATTTATACATGAGCTTATTAAAAGATGTTTTAAAAGGAACCGGTGTTGCATTGGTTACGCCTTTTAAAAAAAACAGCGATGTTGATTATGAGGCTTTGCATAAGCTGATTGATTTTGTTATTGACAACAACATTGATTACATAGTAACACTTGGTACAACCGGCGAAGCGCCTACTTTAAACAAGCCGGAAAAAACAGACATAATAAAATATACTTATGAAATTACAGGTAAGCGTGTTCCGGTGGTTGTGGGCATTGGTGGCAATAATACGGATGAATTAATTAAAGACCTGGAATCGTTTCCACTTGACGGTGCTGTTGCTGTTTTAAGCACCTCACCTTATTATAACAAGCCTTCGCAGGAAGGTTTATACCAGCATTACAAAATGCTTGCACAAGCATCATCCAAACCAATTCTTTTATACAATGTGCCGGGCAGAACATCAAAGAATATTGAAGCCGAAACAGTAATACATTTAGCTAATGAAGTTGAAAACATTGCAGGCATTAAAGAAGCAGGTGGTGATATGCATCAATGCATGAAAATATTACGTGATGTACCAAAAGATTTTTTAGTTGTTAGTGGTGATGATGCACTGGCTTTGCCACAAATTGCCTGCGGCATGCAAGGTGTAATAAGCGTAGCAAGCAATGCCTATCCAAAAGAATATTCTGATATGGTGCGTTGCAGTTTAAGCGGCGATTTTAAAAAAGCAAAATCAATTAATGATAAACTTATTAAAGTGTATGATTTGATGTTTGCCGAAAACAATCCCGCGGGTGTTAAAACATTTTTAACTGAAATGGGGCTGATAAAAAATAACCTGCGCTTGCCGTTGGTTACTTTAAGTGATAAAATGCAAAAGGAAATTAAAGCTTATTTAAAAAAATAAGTAACACAACATCAGGTATTTAAACCGCCGCAAATACTTATCACCTGCCCTGTTATATAAGCGCTCATATCGCTGGCGAGAAATAAAGTAAGATCAGCTACTTCTTCTGCTTTGCCAAACCTGCCTAACGGAATATTTTTTAAGAATGATTCTGCAGCAGCGCCTTCTTTTAAATAATTGGTCATATCCGTTTCTATAAAGCCTGGTGCAATGGCATTACAACGAATATTACGGCTACCTAATTCAAGCGCAACAGATTTTGTAAAACCAATAATACCTGCCTTTGAAGCCGCATAACTTGCCTGCCCTGCATTACCACGCATGCCAATAATCGAACTCATATTTATAATGCTTCCGGCTTTGGCTTTCATCATCGGGCGTATAACCTGCTTCGTCATATTAAACACACTTTTCAGGTTTACATTCATCACATCATCCCATTGTTCCTGTGTTAACCGCAACAATAAATTATCTTTTGAAACACCTGCATTGTTTACGCAAACATCAATCTTTCCAAATTCTTTCAATACATCATTTACAAGAGTTTCGCATTGTGCAAAATCTGATGCATTGCTTTTATATGCTTTCGCATTTACACCAAAAGTTTTAATTTCATTTTGTAATGACAAAGCTTTTTCTTCGCTTGAATCACTCACATAAGTAAAGGCAACATGCGCACCATGTTCGCCTAATTTTTTTGCAATGGCTGCACCAATGCCACGTGCTGCTCCGGTTACAATACAAACTTTATCTTTAACCATATAAAATTTTTGCAATGATAATTACTTGCAATAAAAGATGAAAATTTCAGGTAATCAGCAAGCTGTTCAAAGTTAATAAATCATCAACTT
>CAZZXW010000448.1:0-2425 GCA_964658095.1 uncultured Parafilimonas sp.
AAACAAGTGATGCAATGGATTTGGAAAAAGATATTTTCAAATCAAAAGATCCAAAAAAAATTGCAGCATCAGTAAAGCATTCAGCAGAAAAAAGTAAGCGAAAGAAAGCCGGTCCATTTCAATCGGCAATGAGCATGATTAATTTCTATGAAAACCGTGGTGGCAAAAATTTATCAGCCGCTGAAAAGAAAGTATTGGATAAATCAAAAGATGAATTAAGAAAGTTGTTTGGAAGAGAAGAAGAATAAAAAAGACAAGTGAAATCAAACTATCACTTGTCTTTCTTCAATTGACAAAAGTTTAATACTATTTCTTTAAACCTCTGCCGGTTTTATGTTGCAGCTCATCAATGCGTTTTGATGCTTCTGCTTTGGAAAGATTCTCGTTAAATTCTTCACCAGCTTCATCAGACAATGTTTTCAAATAAGATTTTTGGGCGCCTGTCATTGGCTCTGCACCTGTTACCCATTCATCAGGATTTTTTTCCGCATTGGAATTGGTGCCAAGGTTAGCATTGTTTTGTGGCGTTGTATTTTCATCTTCTTCATTTATATCTGTGTACATAAAATATTTTTTTTAAGTTGATGCAAAAAACAAACCAAGTGTATCAAACATTTTTTAATTAATCAGGTTTATTAAAGAAAAAGCTATGGCAAAAGCAAATAAATCAACAGAAGAAAAAGACCAGCAGGAGGTTTATAATAATTTTAAAGAGTTGGTAAATATGTCCGCATCTCAATTAGAAAAATGGCTTAAAACAGAAGAATCAAAAAATACAGGTTGGGACAGCGGCGATGGTGAAGCAATCGGGCATAAATCAGGCAAGAAAATTATTGATATTCTGCGTAAGAAGAAGACTGATCTTACACCTGATGATTATGCGCACATGCATAAAGTAGTTGCTTACATTAGCCGGCACAAAGCGCAAAAACCATCTGGTAATGTTAGCGAAACCAAATGGAATTACTCACTTAAGAACTGGGGCTATGATTATACAAAGAAGTGAAAAATAAGCCGGGAGTTTGCTTTATTTTTCACTTTTGGTTTTTATACACCCAAACTATAACCAGCCCGGTATGTACGCTTTACAAACTGGTTAGCATCATCAAAATTGGTGATCTTCATATTATCTCCATCCCAAACCAATTGTATATGCTGACCTGGATAATCCCACTCATTATTTGCATTTTGCTTGCGGATATTATAACTGCGAATGGCGAGATTACCCATTAATACACTTTCAGTAAGCGGACCGGCCACATCAAATCTTGAACTTAAATTATTTGCAGCATCAGTTCCATAACCTGCAATTGCCGCTTCAACCCATGCTGCATAATGGCCATCATCTCCGTTAGGCACACGTGCAACAGTTTGCGGAACTACTGTTGTTTTTGTTTTTGAAGTAGGTAACAGTTGCGGGTTAATGCCATACGTTCCTGCCATCATACTGCCTTTCGTTCCGATAAAAATTATTCCGTTGCCGCCATCTCCCATTTCTTCGTTCGGTAATAATTCAGCAGGCCTTTCCGGTTGTATGCCACCATCCATCCAGTGCAGTTTTATTTCATGCGTTTTATTTTTTTTATGCTGATTGTGCGCTTGAAATGTTAGGATTATGTGTGATGAAACCGGGCCGCTATCAGGGTTATAGGCTTTATCCCAATTAGCAATATACCTTGTTGAAACACTGCATTCTGCTGAAGTTGGATAACCTAATTCAAGTACACCAAAAGCAGGCTGCATAATGTGACAAGCCATATCACCCAATGCACCTGTGCCATAATCCCACCAGCCACGCCAGTTAAACGGAACAAGGTTATCCATGTAAGGTTTCTCGGGTGCAGTGCCTAACCATAAATTCCAGTCAAGCTCTTTAGGCACCGGAGGTGTTTCTGCAGGTCTTGCAATACCTTGTGGCCATACAGGCCTGTCAGTAAAACAATAAATGGTATGTACATCACCAATTATTCCGGCCCTGTACCAATCAATTAATTGCCTTACGCCATCACCGCTGGCACCCTGGTTGCCCATTTGTGTAACCACTTTATATTTATGTGCTGCCTGTGTAAGCATGCGTGCTTCATAAATATCATGCGTTAATGGTTTTTGCACATACACATGTTTACCCAATTGCATGGCGCCCATTGCAGCAACAGCGTGATTATGATCTGGTATGGAAACTGAAACAGCATCAATATTTTTTTGCTCTTTATCCAGCATCTCCCTAAAATCTTTATAATATTTTGCGTTTGGAAACTTCGTCCTGCTATTAGCGGATTGCCTGTCATCAACATCACACAACACACCGATGTTTGCTTTGCCGCTTGCAAAAAAATGACTGATATCATCAGCACCTTTTCCACCTGCGCCACTAGCAGCTATATTTAATTTATCACTGGGCGCCACATAACCCTTGCCCAACACA
>CAZZXW010000449.1:0-2382 GCA_964658095.1 uncultured Parafilimonas sp.
AAATTGTTGTGTCATGGTTATATAGCCGTGCTAATGTAAGCAAAGCAATTAAGGCGCTTGTACAGGCACGCCGCAATTTAAACAGGCAACGCAACGAGTTTGAAAGGTTGTATGGATTTACACCAGAGTTTCGTGCAGGTGTGCATATTGGCATTGTTACTGTTGGTGAAATTGGTGTAATAAAAAAAGACCTTGCAATGAGTGGTGACACAATGAATACTGCTGCGCGGATAAGAACATGTTGCTCAGATGTTGACCAGAAATATATTGCCTCAAAAGATTTTGTTGACCGTTCTGATTTAGATGGGTCACAGCTTGTAAATCTTGGAATGGTTGAATTAAAAGGTAAAGCGCATGAGATGGAATTGTATGCTTTAAATATCTGATTACTTAAATAATATTCACCTCACGTTCAAGCGTGATATCAAATTTTTGTTGCACACTTTCAATTATAGCTGACGACAATTCATAGATTTCTTTGCCGGTTGCATTATTATAATTCACCAAAACCAATGCCTGCTTTTCATGCACACCGGCATCACCATTTTTATAACCTTTCCATCCGCATTGTTCTATCAGCCATGCGGCTGCAACTTTTATATGTGTTTCGCCAGAAGCATAACCGGGCATCGTTTCATAATTTTTTTTAAGCTTATTAAAGTGTTCAACATTTATAACCGGGTTCTTAAAAAAGCTGCCTGCATTACCAATTTTTTGCGGATCAGGTAACTTGCTTGTACGAATATTTATTACTGCCTGAGATATGGCTTTGATAGATAGTTCATGCACGTTCATTTTTTTAAGCTCCTGTTCAATAGCACCATAAGATATATTAAATTCAGGTTGTTTATTCAACCTGAACGTAACATTAAGAATTACAAATTGATCTTTATATTTCTTTTTGAAAACGCTTTCGCGGTAACCAAACGCACAATCGTTTGCACTGAATGTATGAATGGAAAAATCTTTCCTGTTCATTGCTTCAAGGCCTTCAAACACATCTTTTAATTCTACACCATAAGCACCAATATTTTGTATAGGCGAAGCACCTACGTTACCTGGTATCAAACTTAAATTTTCAATGCCTGCATAATTATGGTTAATGCAATGCATAACAAAGTTGTTCCAGTTTTCACCTGCTGCTGCTTTTACATAATAATGGTGTGCATCCTCTTTTATTAATTCAATGCCATGCAGTTCATTTTTTAAAACAATTCCATCAATATCTTTTGTAAACAAAATATTGCTGCCACCGCCAAGTATAAGTTTTAAGTTTTGTGTTTTGTGTTTTAATGATAGCAGTTCGCTTAGTTCATCATTAGTTGTAAAGCTTGCAAAGAATTTTGCTTTTGCATCTATTGAAAATGTATTAAAAGGTTTAAGCGATATATTTTCCCGGATGTTCAAAGCGGCTTAATTATTTTAAATATTTTCCAAACCAATCAAGATACCTGTTGAACCTGTCCTGCATATAACTTGGTACTGTTATCTCATGATACTGCCCGGGATAAATTACCAGTTCTGTGGGCACGCCTAAGCTTCTTAACGCCTGGTACATTTGTTCTGCACCAACAGATGGTACATTAAAATCTTTTTGGCTCGCCATAAATAAGGTGGGCGTTTTTATTTTATCAGCATGAAAAAACGGGTATGAAAGTTTGATCCATTTATCAGGGTTTTTCCATGGTGGTCCTAATTCTGTTTCATATTGCGTTACATATTCATCAACGCCATACATGCTAAGTTGTAATGCGCTGCCTGCACCACTGGAAGCCGCTTTAAAGCGTGTAGATGTTGCAATGGTATAATCTGTGAGAATGCCACCATAACTCCATCCTGCAATACCCATACGGCTTGAATCTGCAATGCCCTTCGCAATTAAATAATCGGCTGCACCAAGAATATCTGTAACTTCTTTATTGCCCCAATCGCTGTAAATAGCACGAATATAATCTTTACCTCTGCCGCTGCTGCCACGGTAATTAACAGCAGCAACTGCATAACCACCGGCTGCTAATATGTTCCTGTACAAATCGTATTCATAATCATCCTGGCCAACAGGGCCGCCATGTATATACATTATAAGCGGAAGTTTTGTGTTCGCAGGTGTATTTGCAGGGCGATATAAAATGCCTGAAACAAGATTGCCATCACTGCTTTTGCTTTGAAAGCCTTCTACCTTTATTGTTTGCAATGGTGCAAGAAAAGAATCTGTTACATGTGTTAACCTGCGCAAGCCTGTTTTTTCAAGCGCGTATAATTCATTTGGTGTTTTCGGATCAGTCATGTTTACAAGCCAGTCATCGTTTGCTTTATTTAGTTCAGCATTCCAAAAAACTTTTTCTCCGCTTGCAAGCTTTGAATATTTTTCTGTAGCGATGT
>CAZZXW010000450.1:0-2377 GCA_964658095.1 uncultured Parafilimonas sp.
TATCTTACCGTGAATGAAGCATCAAATGGTTATGATCAATCTGTTTTTCATCAAACCAATAATGCGCCAAAAAATCCAAGCATTGGGCGCCTTTACCGCAACGATTGGGATCCTGTTTTAAAACATGCGGTATTTCATGATGTATCGCAGCAAGCTGGAATGACGTTTCCCGGCTTTGGTCATTCAGCAACAATCTGTGATATTAATAATGATGGATGGAAAGATATTTATGTGTCAGATGATTTTATATCAAACAACATTCTGTACATAAACAATCATGATGGCACATTTACAAACCGCGCAAAAGAATATTTCAAGCATACTTCTTTTAATTCGATGGGGCAGGAAGTAACCGATATTAATAATGATGGGTTGCCTGATGTAATTGAATTAGACATGAATCCTGAAGATAACCTGCGCAAGAAAATGATGATGTCTGCAAGCAGTTATATTACGTTTCAAAATTTCGATGCGTTCGGTTATCAATATCAATATATACGTAACACGTTGCAATTAAATCAAGGCTCCCGGCTTGGTGAAAATGATAGCATCGGTGCTCCTGCTTTTAGTGATATTGGTTTTATGAGCGGCGTTGCGCAAACAGACTGGAGCTGGACGCCGTTGGTAACAGATTTTGATAATGATAGTTACCGTGATATAATTATAACCAACGGCTTTCCCAAAGATGTAAGCGATCACGACTTTATGGCTTACCGAAAAGATGCGACAGGCATAATTTCAAAAAAAGAAATACTTGCACAAATACCTGAAATCAAATTGCACAATTATGCTTTTCGCAATAACGGTAATCTTACGTTTAGCAATGTAACAGATAGCTGGGGTTTGCCTGTTCCAAAATTTTCTAATGGCGCCGCGTATGCAGATTTTGATAATGATGGTGCGATGGATATGGTCATCAATAATATTAATGATGAAGCGCTGTTATATCGTAATACTTTACGTGATAAGAAAGATTCAGCTGCACATTTTCTGCAAATAAAATTTAAAGGCGGCGCTCAAAATATAAATGGCCTGGGTGCTATTGCAAATATTTATTATGATCATAACAAGCAACAGTTTTATGATAATAATCCATACCGGGGTTATTTATCAACCATACAATGCATGGCGCATTTTGGTTTAGGTAAAATAACTATTGTTGATTCTGTTGTTATAAAATGGAATAACAACAGAAAGCAAACCATTAAAAATGTAAAGGCTGATGAAACATTAACAGTGAATATTAAAGATGCAAATGAAACTTATTCTTATCAACAAGCTGCAACAGATACAACCGCTTTATTTAAAGAAGTAACTAATTCTTTCAACATACACTATAAAGATAATAGCGCAGACGTTATTGATTTTAATGTTCAAAAATTATTGCCACATAAATTATCTCAATACAACCCCGCTTTAGCAGCAGGAGATGTAGATGGTGATGGTTTGGATGACCTGGTTATTGGCGGTGAATCGAATAATCATGCGCAGATTTTTTTGCAGCAGGCTGATGGAAAATTTATACAAAAAGATTTATTAAATGATAATGATAAGCAGTTTGATGCTTATAAAGATGAAGGCATTTTATTGTTTGATGCGAATGGTGATGGCAAACCTGATATCTACATTGCAAGTGGCGGTTATAAATATGAATCGGGCAGCAATAAATACCAGGACAGGTTGTATATTAATGATGGCAAAGGAAACTTTAAATTAGATTCATTGGCATTGCCTGTAAATTATACCAGTAAATTATGTGTGCGTGCTTTTGATTATAATAATGATGGTAAGCTTGATCTGTTTGTTTCAGGCCGCGTTGATCCATGGCATTACCCAAAACCTGTAAGCAGTTGTATTTTAAGAAATGATTCTAAAGATGGCATTGCACATTTTACCGATGTTACAAGTCAAGTAGCACCTGAATTAAAAAATATTGGCCTTGTTTGCGATGCATTGTTTACAGATTTTGATAATGATGGTGTAACTGATTTAATGGTTGCCGGTGAGTGGATGCCTGTTACTTTTTTAAAGAATGTAAATGGTAAATTTAAAGATGTAACAGCATCATCAGGCGTTGCCAATGATTTAGGTTGGTGGAACTCAATCGTGGCTGGTGACTTCAGGCACACAGGCAGGACAGATTATATTCTTGGCAATGTTGGTTTAAATACTTTATACCAGGCAAGCGATAAATATCCCGTGTATGTTACTGCAAAAGATTTCGATGGTAATGGTAACTATGATGCGATACCTTCTTTGTATCTGCCTGACAGTAGTGGTGAGAAAAAAGAATATCCAGCATTTGGAAGAGATGATATGATCAAAGAAATGATCAGCATCAAGCGAAGATTTACAAGTTACAGAGCATTTGCACATG
>CAZZXW010000451.1:0-2373 GCA_964658095.1 uncultured Parafilimonas sp.
CATGAAATAGAAGATGCTGCATGGGAGAGAGTGCGTGAACGTATGTATGATATTTGTGAAGTGGCAGCAGAAAAAAATGTTGGTGTTTTGATTGATGCGGAAGAGAGCTGGATACAAGATCCTATTGACAGGCTCTCGATTGAAATGATGGAAATATTCAACCGCGAAAAACCAGTTGTTTATAACACTATTCAATTATATCGTCATGATAGAATGAATTTTTTAAAGCTATATCACAATATAGCACAGCAAAGAGGTTTTATGCTTGGCGTTAAGCTTGTGCGTGGTGCTTATATGGAAAAGGAGAGGGCAAGAGCTGTACAAAAACATTATCCTTCACCTATACAACAAGATAAATCTTTTACTGATGGTGATTTTAATTCTGCAGTAGAATTTTGTATTGATAATATTGAAAAGATTGCTACCGTTATTGCCACACATAATGAATACAGCAACCTGCATGCGGCTGAACTACTTGATGCGAAAGGTATACCTCATAATCATAAGCACATCCATTTTTCACAATTATACGGTATGAGTGATAACATCACTTTCAATCTTGCGAAAGCCGGTTATTCAGTAAGTAAGTATTTACCGTTTGGGCCGATACGTGATGTAATACCTTACCTTATGCGGCGTGCACAGGAAAACAGCAGCATAAACGGGCAAACCAGCCGTGAATTATTATTGATTAAAAGCGAACTAAAAAGAAGAAAATTGAGAAAATCCATCAAGGTTGCGGTAGCCTAAAAAATATTATTCTGCGCATCGCTGTTCAACTGAATTATATCTGGTTCACGCACATAATTACTGTTATATTTAAATGCAAGATTTATTCTCATTGAAGCATTAAAAGAATTGCTTTGATTGCCTTTACGCGGAAAATATATAGCACGCATTTCAATAGTTCTGAAAACAAGATTTTCATTACGCATGCGTATTCCGCCGCCCAGGCCATAAAACATTTGTGATCTTTGAAAACCGTTTTTTGGTGATATGCTTGTAATATCTGCGAGCAAAAAAGGAGAGAACTTAAACCCGAAAATTTTATAGTTTATAAAGCTCAATGTTTCAGTATGCAGGCTTGCACGTTGATCTCCTAACACAGAATCAGCCGAAAAATAACGTATGCCAAAAGGATTATTAATACTTAAAGGATCTAATCCTGTGCGGTTAAATAACCTTGCATAAGATATTTGCGCATATTGCCTGAACTTAAAATTTTTAAACAGGAATAACCTGCTGAATGCAGAAACGCCTGCTAGTATTGCGCCATCCTGGCTATTACCTTCATTCCAAAAAGTACCTGCTCTTAAAAAATATTGCACAATATCGCCTGCTTTATCCACTTGATAACGGTTGGCATCTATCCCCGCGTAAGGCCTTGAAAGAAATGCTTGTTTATAATAGCCTGAAGTAAAAGCAATATTGTAGCCGTAAGGTATATCTTCTGTTATGCCAAAACCATAAATATAATTGGTTTTATAATACTCCTGTTTAAAGAAAGTAAACTGTGCAAGAATAGCTTCTTTATCATTGTACCTGAAGTTTAATTGACCCTTAACCTGCACCGGAGTTTGATGAAAATCTGTATTATAATAACGTAGGCTGATAAATTGTTTATCTCTGCGCTTATCATTTTTAATAAACTTTTTTACACCAAGATTATAACCGATCCAAGCATCAATGACATCATATTTATAATCGTAAAAATTTATATCCGGTTTTGAATAGTAATTGATAGTTTGATATCTACCGGCGGTAAAGCCACCGGCAATGTGCGAGTATTGTGATACAAGATTTCTTTGCAGCGAAATATATGTTGCATGTTCATCATCACTACGGTAAGGCAGATCAGGATTTATATTTGAATAGCCGGCTGATACATCAATAAACGTATGCCCGATGTTATACTTTGTGTACATTATACCGGCACCAAATGTCGGGTTCCTGTCTTTCTCCAATAGTGTATTTACTTGTATGCTTTGGCCTGCGCCCATAATATTTACATCTTCAAGGCGTGCTTTAAACTTACCTGTGCTTAAATCATTCAACTCACCGTTAAGGCTAAAAAAATCTTTGGTAATTACATACACATCAACAGAATCATTATCATTATTAATTGGTTTAACCACAATACGCACATCCTGTATGTAGTCAAGTGAACGCAGGTAACGTTCGTTATCCGCAAGCCTGTAAGCTGAAAGCGGTGTTCCTTCTTTAATAAACAAAGCATCTCTTAAAACCCAGGGCTTTGTGTTTGTATGTAATTTGTTTAAGATGCGTGTACCAAAATAATTAATGCGTTTAGCAGTATCTGTAAATGTTTTTTCAAAGCCATATTCATTTATCAATACATGCCTTATAATCTTG
>CAZZXW010000452.1:0-2344 GCA_964658095.1 uncultured Parafilimonas sp.
ATTGGTTGTATTAATGTTTTTATACTTTCCATGTTCATATAAAGCCGTCCACCCATCTGTATTTAATTTAAACCCAAACAAAAATTGTTTATTATAAATGAGCGACCCCTCTTCTTCGCGTCTTTGTAAATCTGCTATGTGTTGCCTGCGTTCCTGTTTCTTTTTTTCTTTTTCACTTAAATTTTTTTGCGGCATCTGTGCAAAGGCTGATGTACATAAAGCAGAGCAGAACAAAACAAATAAAATCTTACTGCGCATGTTGTATTTGATAATCGTAAATTTATAACAAAATTCGGGTAATGATTTCAGAAATAATTTATAAAGGTGCGTTAAGAACACAAGCCAAACACTTGCAAAGCAATAGTATTATTGAAACGGATGCTCCTACCGATAATCAAGGTAAAGGTGAGCGGTTTTCACCATCAGATTTACTTGCAACATCTCTTGGCAGTTGCATGCTTACTATTATGGGTATTAAAGCAAGAGATATGAATATTGATTTGAGCGAAACGAAATTGAGCGTGCATAAATTTATGAAGCCTGATCCCAGGCGTGTTTCAAAAATTAAAATTGATTTTGATTTTCCTTCACTTAATCTTGATGATAAACAAAAACAGATTTTAGAGAATGCAGCACATACCTGCCCGGTTGCAAAAAGTATTCATCCTGATATTGAAGTGGAAACAAATTTCAACTGGTAGTTAATGATAAGCGATAATTAAAAGCTAGTAACTTAATTTATCACTTAAAAGTATAAGCGATATTAATGCCCCTGAAACCTTCACCAAAGGCTGGAGAAAAACTAACTCTTTCAGGTAATTTATGTGTTTTATGAAATTGCGGAACAAGAATACCACTTGCCGCGCCCAGCACATAACCTAAAATATTATCACTTAAAAAATGCTCGCCAGATTCATACCTGTAATAACCGGTTACAGCAGGTAAAACCGCAGCAATTGCCCACATGTATGGCTTAAACTTAGAATCAGGATTTAAATCGCTGAACACTTTGGCAGCAAAAAAGCTTCCAGTTGCTGTTGCTGCAGTATGACCTGCATAAAAAGACCGTTGAGAATTTTTGCTTGTTCGAGTATGCATCGGAGTGTTGTCGCCATATACCAAAGGGCGATGGCGCACTATATTACCGGCACTCATGGTGTAAAGCGCTGCGGTAATTGAAAGTGCTTCAGTGTACATCACTAAAATTTTCCCGGCCTGGTCTCTTTCGTTTTTATTTAATAATAAAACTACAACGGGTGTTGCAAAACCTGTAAAAAAAGGTATATAGCTTGCTTTATTGTCTTTATCAGAATAGAAGCCGGCATTGCCCCTGTCAAAACCTGGAATATTGCTTTTATTTAATGCTAACAACTGGGCTTGAGTTAAAGAATCTTTATTTTGAATTAAATGAAGACCCCACACACTTAAACCCATGCTTCCACCAGTTATTGGTGCATCTGCTGCCCAGCTTATTTTATAAACATTTTTGGCATCAAAAGAAGAGTTTTCCTGTCCATAAGACAAATTCGATAAAAACAAAGCAGCAGTTAAAAAAGGAATGATTATAGATTTCATTAAAAGAATTTTCAACAATTTAATTTTCCCAAACTGTAAGCCCTTCACTGCAATTTGCACATATGTCAATGTTTTGCCTGCTCTTCATTAACTCACTTCTAAATTGTTTATAATTATTATTATGCCAGATTTCTTTGAACGATTGTGTTTGTAAATTTCCAAGCCTGTGCATGGCATCTTTATCAAAGCAACACGGCACCACCATTCCATCCCATGTAATCACGTTACCTTGCTGCATTTTCCAGCAATGATTTTTCATACCGCTCTTGCTTTTCATTTTGCCATTTTTATCTTTGCGATAACGGCTATATTTTTGAATGATTGGTATAAGATTATTCGGATCATTTTCATAATCGTAAACCTGTGCTGTTTTAAAGCGCACCTGGTCAACACCAATTTCTTTTGCCAATCTTTTTATATCTTCTATCTGGTGTTCATTCGGCTTCACTACTAAAAACTGGAAGAACACAAATGGTGTTTTACTTTTTAATTCTTTTTTCCATTTCACAATATTGCGTGCACCCTGCAAAACTTTTTCAAGGTTGCCACCAATACGGTATTGCTTATAAACATCCTGCGTTGTTCCATCAATAGAAATAATTAAACGGTCAAGGCCGCTTTCAACAGTGCGTTTTGCTTTTTCATCAGTTAAGTGATGTGCATTGGTTGATGTAGCTGTGTAAATGCCTTTATCATGCGCATATTTTACCATCTCTAAAAAATCAGGATTTAGAAAAGGCTCGCCCTGGAAATAGAAGATGAGATACAT
>CAZZXW010000453.1:0-2341 GCA_964658095.1 uncultured Parafilimonas sp.
ATACGGCTGCAGGTTCTACCAGTTTACAATATAACACAACAGGAAATTCAAACTCAGCATTTGGCGAAAAGGCAATGACAACAAATACAACAGGCAGTAATAATACAGCAGTTGGTTCAGGTGCAATGATCTATAATCAAACAGGTTCAGGAAATACAGCAATGGGATTTCAAAATCTGTATTATAATTATGACGGAAATTATAATTCTGGTTTTGGATATCATGCACTTTATAATAGTCAATCGGGAGAATACAATACTGCACTGGGATATGAAGCGATGTATAACGGAACCAGCCCGGGATATGAAACTGCAATCGGCGACCAGGCACTATATGAAGATAATGGAACTAATAATGTTGCTATTGGTTTCCAGGCACTTTATTCTAACGTTAATGGTTATAACTTAACAGGCCTGGGAACTTTTACAAGCGTATCTTCTGATGGGCTTTATAATTCTACTGCCGTTGGTTTTGATGCAGCTATAACAGCAAGTAACCAGGTGCGTGTAGGCAGTACATCTGTTTCCAGTATTGGCGGACAGGTTGGGTGGACGAATTTTAGTGATGGACGATACAAACAAAATATAAAACAAAACGTGCCTGGCCTTATATTCATTAATAAGCTTCAGCCAATAACCTATACTTTAAATGCAGATGCTATTGAATCAAAAATACATGAAGGACAGCCGGCTATTAAAACAAAAGATGGTAAGTCAACAACCAATGCAATGAGTGATTCTAAAATGAAAGAAGCATTACAGGAAAAATCACAAATAGTATATACAGGCTTTATTGCGCAGGATGTTGAGAAAGCAGCGGAATCTTTAAACTATAATTTCAGCGGCGTTGATAAACCACAGGACGATCAAAAGTCTTTTTATGGATTACGTTATGGTGATTTTGTGGTTCCGCTTGTAAAAGCAGTGCAGGAATTATCAAAACAAAATGACTCATTAAAAAGTAAGAATGATGATCTTGAAGCAAGGGTATCAAAGCTTGAAGCAATGATGAATGTGAGTCAGTCAGCAGTCAACAACCAAGAGTCAATAGTTGCTTCTTCATTGCAACAAAATGTTCCAAATCCATTTAATAATTCAACAAGCATCTGTTATACATTACCAGAAACATATTCATCAGCCAAAATAATTATTACCGATAGTAAAGGTGTTGCATTAAAGCAAATCAGTTTAAACACAAAAGGCAAAGGCAATGTAAATGTTGATGCTGCAACATTAACCTCAGGTGCTTACCGTTATACTTTATATGTTGATGGAAAGATGATTGACAGCAAGCAAATGATGTCGTCAAAATAAAACAACTAATTAAAATTTTTCAGAGGGGTGCTTTGAGCCATTTCTATAAAGGAAGTGGCTCTTTATTATGGTTAATGATCAGGATTTAGGTAAACCATTTCGCTTTGTAAAAACTTATTCCATTCTTCAAACATTTTACCTTTTAATACACGCGGAAATTTATGCTGGCCGCCAATTTTACCAAGGCTGCGCATGAAACCTATAAATGCTTTTTCAGGCAATACATCAAGCAACACTTCTTTTAAAGCATGGGCACGCTCGGTTGCATAATCATCATTTAATTGCTTAAGGTAGTTATCAATTTTAAGACGCAAAGTTTCAGCATTTACAATATCATCACAGGCAACATACCAGTGGTGCGCAAACAGGTTTTCATAAGGAATGCCAGCCACTGTAAATTCAGGAATAGAAATATTCATATCAACGCTGGCAAGCTCAATAGCCTTATTCATATTCTCAACGCTAAGGTGTTCACCAACCAAACTTAAATAATGCTTGGTACGGCCGGTAATTACAATCTCGTTGCGTTTCTTATCAGTAAAGCGAATTATATCACCCATTAAATAACGCCAGGCACCTGCAGAAGTGCTTATCAAAATAGCGTACTCTTTTCCTTCTTCTACATCAGCAATGGTAAGTACTTGCGGATCATCAACCACGTCTCCGTTATTATCAAAATTTTGTTGATCAAAAGGTATAAACTCGTGAAAGATATGTTCATTCGTTATAAGCCGCATCCCGTTTGCATGCGGACGATCCTGGTAAGCAATAAAGCCTTCACTTGCAAGGTATGTTTCAACATAAATAAGCGGCTTGCCAAGCAGTTTTTCAAATCCTTTTTTATACGGCTGAAAGCTTACGCCGCCATGCACAAAAAAAGCAAGGTTTGGCCAAATATCGTGTATGCTGTTTAACTGATATTTTTCAATAATCATTTCCATGCACATTTGTACCCAGGCAGGTACGCCCACTATAAAACCAATATCCCATTCAGGGGCCTTTTCCACAATTTCTTCCAACTTGGTCTC
>CAZZXW010000454.1:0-2333 GCA_964658095.1 uncultured Parafilimonas sp.
GATAATAATACAGTTCGTATAGATATTGATGGCAGAATGTATACGCCCCAGGAAATTTCAGCAATGATTCTTCAGAAAATGAAGAAAACCGCTGAAGATTACCTTGGCCAGGAAGTAAATGAAGCCGTAATTACCGTTCCGGCATATTTTAATGATGCACAACGCCAGGCAACAAAAGAAGCCGGCGAGATTGCAGGTTTAAATGTGCGCAGAATTGTAAATGAACCAACCGCAGCAGCACTTGCTTATGGTTTAGATAAAAAACATGCTGATCAAAAGATTGCAGTGTTTGACCTTGGTGGTGGTACGTTTGATATTTCTGTGCTTGAATTGGGTGATGGTGTTTTCGAAGTAAAATCTACAAACGGTGATACACACTTAGGTGGTGATGATTTTGATAAAGTGATCATGGATTGGCTTGCTGATGAATTTAAAAAACAAGAAGCAATTGATCTGCGTAAAGACCCTATGGCTTTACAACGTTTAAAAGATGCAGCCGAAAAAGCTAAGGTTGAATTATCATCTTCATCGGAAACAGAAATTAATCTCCCTTATATCACAGCTGTTGATGGTGTTCCAAAACACTTAGTGATAAAATTAAGCCGTGCAAAATTTGAACAGCTTGCAGATAGCTTATTTACAAGATGTTTAAAACCTTGCGAACAGGCATTGAAAGATGCAGGTTATTCAACTTCGCAAATTGATGAAGTGATTTTAGTTGGTGGTTCTACACGTATCCCCAAAGTTGGTGAAATAGTTGAGAAATTCTTTGGCAAAAAGCCAAACCGCAGTGTAAATCCTGATGAAGTTGTTGCGATTGGTGCAGCTATCCAGGGTGCAGTGTTAACCGGTGAAGTAAAAGACGTATTGTTGCTTGATGTAACTCCACTTACTTTAGGTATTGAAACTTTAGGTGGTGTATTAACACCGATGATTCCGGCAAACACAACTATTCCTACAAAGAAAACAGAAGTGTTCTCAACTGCCAGCGATAACCAGCCTGGTGTGCAAATACAAATATTACAGGGTGAAAGAAGCCTTGCAAAAGATAATAAGAGCTTAGGTATATTCAACCTTGATGGCATACCACCTGCACCTCGCGGCGTACCACAGATTGAAGTAACTTTTGATATTGATGCAAACGGTTTAATACATGTTAGTGCGAAAGATAAAGGCACTGGCAAAGAACAAAAGATAACTATTCAAGGTGGCAGTGGTTTAAGCAAGGAAGAAGTGGAAAAGATGAAGAATGAAGCTAAAGCTCATGAATCTGAAGATAAAGCAGCACGTGAAAAAATTGATAAGCTTAACCAGGCAGACAGTTTAATTTTCCAGACTGAAAAACAATTGAAAGAGTTTGGTGATAAAATTCCGGCTGATAAAAAAGCGCCTATTGAAAGTGCATTGAATAAATTAAAAGAAGCACATAAAAGCCAGGATGCAAATGCTGTTGATACAGCTTTAAATGAAATGAACCAGGCATGGACAGCAGCGAGTGAAGAAATTTATAAAGCTCAACAAAATGCCGGTGGTGCACAACCGCAAGATGGCGGACAGCAGCCAAATGATAATTCAAATGGTAATACAGGTGCACAGGCAAACGCTGAAAACGTTACTGATGCTGAGTTTGAAGAAGTGAAATAATCTTTTTGAACCCGTATTAAGGGATCATAAAAAGATTTACTGAATTATATTAAGAAGGCTCTCAATTTTGAGAGCCTTGTTTGTTTTTATATTTTAATATTATTAATCCTGCTTAATCATTTTCTCAGCGTTTTCTGCAACCTGTAAAGCTTCAACAAACTGGTCAAGCTCACCATTAATTACGGCATCAAGATTATAAACCGTTAACCCAATTCTATGGTCCGTAACTCTTCCCTGCGGCCAGTTATAAGTCCTGATTTTTGCACTTCTATCACCTGTGCTTACCAATGTCTTTCGTTGTCTTGCAATCTGCTCTTCATGTTTGCGTACTTCTTCTTCATATAATTTAGTACGCAGCATCGTCATCGCTTTTTCACGATTGCCTAACTGGCTGCGCTCAGTTTGACAAACCACAACCACGCCAGTTGGAATATGTGTAAGCATCACTTTTGTTTCAACCTTGTTTACATTCTGACCGCCGGCACCACCACTGCGTGCAGTTTCCATTTTAACATCAGCAGGGTTTAATTCAAAATCTACTTCTTCTGCTTCAGGCATAACGGCAACTGTTGCAGCAGAAGTATGTACCCGACCTTGTGTTTCAGTATCCGGAACACGCTGCACACGATGCACGCCACTTTCAAATTTTAATGTGCCGTAAACATCTTCGCCCTGCACTTCAACAATGG
>CAZZXW010000455.1:0-2328 GCA_964658095.1 uncultured Parafilimonas sp.
CCTTCATAAGAATAATCTATGGGTTGCGCATTAAAATTTTGTCCATACAACAAAGGAAAATCTCCATACTGATCTCTGCCAAGATAACCTTCAAGTGCCTGCGGATTATCTACGTTAAACATATCAATCGAAGGATCAGCATTGCTGCGAATTAGTGTTGTAATGTATGTGCTATAACCGATTAATGTAAACGCAAGACACCAGATACCGAGACGCAGATGATTGTATTGTTTGCGTACTACAAAGCGTAAACCTAACCAGATAACAACAGCGATCAATACAAAGAAAAAAGTAAAGCCTGAGAAGAACGGCAAGTTAAGATTACTCACAAAAAATATATCGAATGCGCCTGCAGCTTTAATTGAATATTGTATAACGCCTTTCAATACAATACCAAATATTATAATGGCAAATACCATGAAGATGTATATGCCGCCATATAATTCTTTCTTATTTTTTTTAAATCTTTCTATTAAAAGCAGCATACCCGAAGCCATCAACGTTGTAAGAAAGATCAGGCTTGCAAATGTTCTATCTGCAGGAATATTTTTCTCACTATTTGCAGCAGATTGTGCCATTACAAGTGCCAATAAAAAAGCTATCGCACCACCAATTAAAACCATGCGTATAAAATATTTTCTTACAAGCTTATAGTTGATTGTGTTTCTTCTTTTAAAATACCAAATCATAACAATCGCAGGAATACACAACAAACAAAGCAGGTGCACGCCTATGGAAAGACCAATCATGAAAAATATAAAGACAAGCCATTTATCCGCGCCGGGTTCGTCTGCAACACGCTCCCATTTCAACGCTGCCCAAAATACAATAGCTGTAAAAAAAGAACTCATAGCATAGACTTCTCCTTCAACAGCGCTATACCAGAATGAATCGGTAAATGTGCCTGCTAATGCACCAACAATACCGCAAGCCATAACACTCCAAACCTGTAATCGGGTTAATTCTTTTGATGCATTTGGTTGAACAATCTTTCTTGCAAAATGTGTAATGGTCCAGAACAAAAACAGGATAGTAAAACCACTTGCAAGCGCACTCATGGTGTTTACAGCTTTTGCAGCTGTCATAGGATTATTACCGAACAGCACTATGAACATTCTGCCCAACATCACAAAAAAAGGCGCACCCGGGGGATGTGGTATTTGAAGTTTAAAACAACTGCTTACAAACTCGCCACAATCCCAGAAGCTGCCGCCAGCTTCACTGGTTAAAATAAAAACAGTGCAGGCAAAGGCGCAGATTACCCAGCCCGTGATGTTATTGATACGGTTGAATTTCATGTATTATAATTTTTATGAAATGATGATGCGATTAGCTAAACATCTAAAAAAGATGAAATGATTTTGCGCAGATTGGACAATAGCTTTACTGTTTCTTCTTATCTCAAAAAGAAATGCACAATGATTATAAAATGATCAACTATATTTTTGAAACTGGTTGTTGTGTTATAGCTGGAGGTGAAGCGCCATTGTGGTAATGATGTTGTGCCGCATCGTTAAAAGAAACAGCAGTTGCATCCTTGTTTAGATGAAGATTTATGTTATTAAAAGATAGCGACTTTCGCATCAGGTCAATATTTACCTGCACAGCAAAACTGTTTTGCGTCTGGGTTGTATCAATTAAAAAAGTAATTGCATGATTACTGATGTTATTGTAACCATTTTTTTCAAGCAATAATTTTAGCCTGTCTTTTTCATTCATTACTAAAGATATCGTTACCGGCTTTCCAACCTTCAACAAGCTTCTATTCTGCGCATTCTTTACAATGTTATCAATATGTACATCAGGAATATTATAGGTGAGTTGAGTTAGTATAAATGTATCTTTTTTTATATTGCTGCCTTTTGTATTTGTAATGTTTGAATCGCTATTTCTAAAAGCAAGCATCGTGATAGTTAGTAACGGTAAAACAAGAAATAATTTTAATAAATGTTTTCGTGATGTTTTTGTTTTATTCATCATATAAATACGCTGCTTAAGCGATGACAACTTAAAGCTGCTTATAAGATTTGAAGGCGAATAACCTGTTACTTTCAACAACAAATATTGATAAGCTTTTTTGTCTGTTCCATTGTTAAGCACAGCATCGTCTGCAAGAAATTCAAGGTTTTGTTTTATGGCACGTTTAAGAAGCCAAACAAAAGGATTATACCAGTTTAATATACAAACAAATTCAGCAAGTATTACATCAATAATATGCAGTTGTTTTACATGGGCAGATTCATGTTTAATAATATTATCCAGTTCGGTTGGTGTGTGCTTATGCTCATTCATATAAACAGCTTTGCCAAATGAGAACGGTACTATATC
>CAZZXW010000456.1:0-2313 GCA_964658095.1 uncultured Parafilimonas sp.
CATTATATAAAAATACCACCGGCGATGATAATACGGCTGAAGGTTACCAGGCTTTGTATGTTAACAGCACCGGTGAAAACAATATTGCAGCAGGTTTCCAGGCATTGTATAATAATACCTTGGGTAACAATAACGTAGCTAATGGCACTAAAGCAATGTATCTAAATACTTCCGGTTACTCAAATGTAGCTTTTGGTATAAAGGCTTTGTACAGCAATAAAACAGGTAATCAATCTATAGCAATAGGCGATTCAGCTTTATACAATAGTACCGGTAGCGGCAATGTGGCTATTGGCAGCAAAGCATTATACAGCAATACCAGCGGCACATTCAATACAGCAGTAGGTTATAAGGCTAATGTAAACGGCTCATCAGCTACCAATGCCACTGCCATTGGCAGCAATGCTTATGCTAACTGCAGCAGTTGTATAGTGTTAGGTGGTGTAAATGGTACCAACGGCGCAACTACTACCACATTTGTGGGCATTGGTACAACTTCACCATCGTACCAGCTTGAAGTACAATCTGCTTATACAGCCATTTATGCCAACAGCACAGGTTCTGGTTATGGAATATGGGGCAGTAGTAATAATTTAGGTGTGTTTGGAACGGGTGATAATTATGGTGTGTATGGCAGTAGCAGTTCATATGGTGTATATGGAACCAGTGACAACATAGGTGTATATGGAAGCGGCACTAACGGTGTGTATGGTTACAGCAGCAACAATAATGGCGTATATGCAAACAGTGGCTATGTAGGCGTTAATACAACTGGTACCAGTTATGGTATTAATACTGTAGGAACAAGTTCCGGCAGTTATGGTGTTTATGCCTCAGGTGGTTATGTAAGTGTATATGCCACTACAGCTAGCGGAACAGCTTCGGTGGGTAATAGCACAGATGGTAATGGAGGCAATTTTCATTCTGTAAATGGTTACGGCCTGGTTGCCGGTACCGACCGTTCTGATAAAAACTGGGCAGGCGTTTTTAATGGTAATACTTATGCTTATGGTGCTTATCAAACCAGCGACAGAAACCTGAAAAAAAATATAAAAGATGTTGGCGATGCTATGAGCATAATCAATCAATTAAAACCTAAAACATATGAATTTCTGCAGGAAGGAAAATATGCGGTAATGCATCTTCCTTCAGGACAGCAATATGGATTGATAGCTCAGGACCTTGAAACCGTTTTGCCTGGCCTGGTTAAGGAAGTAAATTATATAAGCCCGGTTACAGGAAAGATGGCTGACACCTCAAAATCTGCAAACTATAAAACGAATGTTATAGACACAACAACAAAAGAAAAAATTACGACAAAAGCAGTAAACTATATAGAGCTTATACCAATTATCATTAAGGCATTGCAGGAAACAAATACTGCAAAAGATGCTGCCATTGCAGAACAAAATATAAAAATCAACAATCTGCAGAACCAGATAGACCAGCTTAAAGCAATGATCACATCATCTGCAAGCGGGCAGCAATCAGCTATACTTTCATCTGCATCGCTTCAGCAAAACATTCCTAACCCGTTTACCAGTTCAACAAGCATTAATTATAACTTACCACAAGCTTATTCGTCAGCCCAAATAATTATTACTGATAAAAAAGGAGTTGTATTAAAACAGGTAAACTTGTCTGCAAAAGGCAAAGGCAATATTAATGTTGATGCTTCTACCCTTTCAGCCGGTGCTTATCAGTATTCGTTGTATGTAAATAACAGGTTGATTGATACAAAGCAGATGCTGTTAACGAAATAAATTAGCGCATTCATCTTTAAAAAAAGCACTTTTAATAAAGTGCTTTTTTGTTTAAACACGCATTATTTACATTTGTGCACCTTACTGCAACTTTTTCCCCGATAAGCAACGGATCGTTCATTTTTAAACAGTAATATGAAATTAAAATTTTACTGCGTGTTATGCGCATGTGTACTCTTAGGTAACAGTATTAAAAGTTTTAGCCAGGCTAACATCAGCTTGTCTAATCTTGCATCTGCAACAGCCATTAATCATAGCCTTGTTGCAGGCACTAATAATTCTTTAAGCCTTGGTTCATCAGCTATTGGCTGGAAAAATCTTTACTTAACAACAGGTGTTTATTTGAATGGCAACCTGATGTTTGCAACGCCACTAAAAACTAACATTGCCATCGGTGCAAGAGCCTTGTATAAAACAACAGCCAACACTAATCTTATTGCCATCGGCGATTCTGCTTTATTTAATAACACAACGGCTTCAAGAGTTACAGCTATTGGTTCTTTTGCTTTATATAAAAACACAACGGGTGATAACAACACAGCCTTAGGTT
>CAZZXW010000457.1:0-2284 GCA_964658095.1 uncultured Parafilimonas sp.
TTTCCATCTTGTTGAATTGCCATACAAAGTGCCTCTGATGATGTGCTCGAATCAAAAAGAGTAATTGTAATTCCGTTATTACCAAAACTTGAATCAAGGGTACCGTTAGTTCTAAGTCTCATCAATGCGAAATGCTCGTAAGAATCGTTAAATGATGAACCTCCTGCTAATATTTTATCATCAGACTGTATTTCAATTGCTCTGCAGTCATCTGAAATACCAATGGTAGGATTGAAGTATCCGTACAATCCAAATGTAGTATCAATTATTCCGTTCTTGCTATACCTTACAATCGCAAAAGATGAACTGTTGGCAATTGCATATCCTCCAACTATAATTTTACCTGTTGACTGAGTTTTGATTGAAGTTGCGAAAGCGTCATTCTTAAATGATGTGAATGTAACTCCGGTATCACCAAAACTTTTATCAAGCGTTCCTGGCTGTGAAAAAGTTTTATTGATAAGAAGAACAGTAAATAATAAAAAGCATATCGTCTTTGAAAGTTGTAGAATAGGTTTCATTTCGTTAGTTTAGGTTTACAATATTAAAAATTATTTATAGAATTAGTTATTTCCCTTCATTCACTTTCAACACCCTGATAAAATTGCCGCCAAGAATTTTTTTAATGTCGTCATCTTTATAACCGCGTTCAAGCAATGCTTGTGTTATTAACGGAAATGAAGTAACATCATCCATTTGCTGTGGCGGAAAACTAATGCCATCAAAATCACTTCCCAGGCCAACATAATCAACACCAACCAGCTTAACAATATGATCCAAATGATCGAGCAATAAATGAAACGGAGCACGCATATCTTTTACTTCATCTGCATATTTTAAAAACAAAAGATTGTCTGCAAAAAATTCCTGTTTGCCAGCTTGCATTAAAGAATCTTTTTCTGCTTTATGACGTGCTTCGAAAGCCTTTTCTTTTGCATCAAATGTGCTATCTAAAAATCCTGAAAAAAAATTCAATTGAATAACGCCGCCATTTTTTGCAACCGCTTTTATCTGGTCATCTTTTAAATTTCTTGGCACAGGACACAATGCATATACATCACTGTGCGAAACAAGAATTGGTTTTGTAGATGTGTTTATTGCATCCCAAAATGTATGTTCACCCACATGGCTTAAATCAACCAGCATTCCTATTTTATTCATATGCTGCACCACTTGTTTTCCAAAATCAGTTAAGCCTAAATGCGCCGGATGCGAAGTATCTGTTTCATGTTTTGCACTGGTTGCCCAATCTGTGTTGTTATTCCATGTCAGCGTCATATATCGTGTGCCACGTGCATATAAACTATCAAGCTTGTTCAAATCATTTTCCATCATGTGGCCGCCTTCAACACCAATCATGCAAGCCAGTTTATGTTGTTTAACTGCCTGCATTAATTCATTTGAATTAGTAACAAGCATCATGCTGTCAGGATGACGATTGATCCATGCATACAATGTATCTATTTCACGATTGGCAAATGCATAAGGATTTATTTGCGTTTCATCACACCAGATTGAAAAAACCTGTGCATCAATGCCAGCTTCAAACATGCGTTTAAGATCGCTGTGTGTTGAACCAACGAGGTTGCTATCGAAGCGATAACCTTTTTCAATACATGTGCTGATAATATCATTATGCGTATCGCAAACGATAGATTTGAAATGCAAATCTTTATATGATTGAGCACTGGCATTAACCAACAAAACAATTGCAGCTAAAGCGAAAAGAAAATTCTTCATGCGCATGAAAGTAATAAGAAAGTTAGAAAGTTGGTATGTTGGGCTTACAGACTTTTCTGTCTTTCCAACTTCACAACTTATTTTTGAACTATGTCCGCAGAAAAAATTATTGCTGATTGGAAAAATAAAAAATTTAAACCCGTTTACTGGCTGGAAGGTGAGGAGCCTTTTTTTATTGATGAAGTTGTTGATTATGCAGAACATCAAATCTTAAATGAAAGCGAAGCGCAATTTAATCTCACTGTTTTTTATGGCAAAGATGCAGACTGGGGAAGTGTTGTAAATGCTTGTATGGGTTACCCGATGTTTGGTGATAGAAAAGTTGTGTTGCTGAAAGAAGCACAGCAGATGAAAGATATTGAAAAGCTTGAAAATTATATTTCAAAGCCATTGTCATCAACTGTTTTTGTGGTGAGTTATAAAGAGAAAAAATTAGATTCAAGAACCAAATTTTCTAAAGCCGTTAAACAACATGGAGAGCTTTTATCAACAAAAAAAATTTATGAAAATCAATTGCCGGAATGGACGCAGCAAATGGTTGAAA
>CAZZXW010000458.1:0-2274 GCA_964658095.1 uncultured Parafilimonas sp.
AACCCTTTATACACAAATGTTTTTTCTTTGCACATTGATCTTGTTCCGAAAAGAAAAGAAAAGAGGCATGGCGAATTTCCTGAGCTGCAAAAACCAGATAAACCAAAAAAAGTAAAAGGCAATTACCCTGTTCCATGAGAAAATGTTTGATGATATTATTAACTTGTTTTATTTGCTGCAGTGTATTTGCGCAGCAGTATTATAATGAATGGATAGACTATTCAAAAACATACTACAAGTTTAAGGTTGGTTCAACAGGTTTATATAAAATTAATCAAACAAACCTTCCTGCTGCTTTACAAACCGTTCCATCATCTCAATTACAACTTTGGCGCAATGGTAAAGAAGTTGCCTTATACATTGGTAATGGTTATATAGAATTCTGGGGTGAAAGGAATGATGGGTTACCTGATAAAAATTTATATAAAGATCCAACCAACCAGCTTTCAACAGACTTAAGTTTGGAAACAGATACAGCGGTTTATTTTCTTACAACAAACGCCGGTAATAATTTAAGAATAACAGATGGTGTTAATGATGTTGCACACAACCATCTACCAGCTGAAACTAATTTTCTATATCATTACCATCACGATTTTCAAAACATTATAAACCGTGGCAGAGCAGTGTATTACGGAACTAATGTTTATTCGTCCACTTATGATATTGGAGAATGGTGGAGCAGCAATGAGATAAGTCCCTCTTCACCGTTAACAATTTCCGCTGGTAATCTTAACGCTTATGTCGGCAGCACTTCTATTGTGCCGCAATTGAATGTTTCGGTTGCAGGCAATTCTGCTGTTTTAGGCGACCGAACTGTCAACATCAACATCAATGGTTCAAACGTTATTAACTATACTTCTTTATCAGGAATGAGTGCTGCAGTTTTAAATAACAGCAACGTCAATAATTCATTACTCACTTTACCAACTACCAGTTTTTCAATTTCAATAGTCAATGCAAATACAGGCGGAGAAAATGATCGCATTGTTGCAGGCTTCATTGATTTAAGTTATGCGCACTCATTTAACTTTGGCGGTGTTTCCCAATTCACTTTTTCATTGCCATCAACAACACAAGGCAATTATTTAAAAGTAACAGGCATTACAGGCAATAACGTAGTGTTGTATGATCTTACCAACAACAAACGTTACGCTGCTGATATTAGTCTTGCGCCAACACTACAATTTGTTTTACCACCATCTGCATCAGATAGAAACCTGGTTTTAGTAAGTGAAGATGCCGCTTCAACAATAACAAATTTTACTACAAGAAATTTTACTGATTATTCTGCAAGTGCAAACCTTGCTGATTATCTTATTATCTCTAATAAAGTACTGCTTAACAGCGGCAATGCTGTACAGTCTTATGCAACTTACAGAGCAAGTGCAAACGGTGGTTCATACAAAACAAAAATTTATGATATTGATGATCTTGTTGATGAGTTTGCTTACGGTATAAAACAACATCCATTATCAGTAAAAAATTTTTTACGTTATGCACGCAACAAGTTTTCGTCGCCACCAAAATTTGCTTTCTTAATCGGCAAAGCCGTTACATATAATGATGCAAGAGCAAATGAAAATTCATCTTATTATCAGAGGTTATGTTTGGTTCCAACCTTTGGATGGCCTGCATCTGATAATGTGCTTGCATCTGATGATCTGTCTCCTTTGCCTGCCACACCCATAGGCCGATTATCCGCTGTAACACAAGGTGAAGTTCAGAATTATCTTACTAAAATAATAAGCTATGAAAAAGCACAGCAAAACCCGTCTGAAGCTTTTACGGACAAAGCCTGGATGAAAACAATTGTGCATGTAGTTGGCGCAGATGATGCAGGTTTAAATGCAACTTTAAGCGGTGCTATGAATAACTACCGTGCTATTGCCGTAGATACTTCTTTTGGTGCAAACGTTTATACTTTTAATAAAACCACAAGCAGTGCTGGCGCCGATATTTTAGATAACTTAATGTCGCAGTTATTCAGCAATGGCATTAGCCTGCTGAATTATTTTGGCCACTCTTCAGCTTCTATACTTGACTATAATTTAAGCAAGCCGGAAGATTATAATAACTTAAACAAGTATCCTGTATTTATTGTAAACGGCTGCGATGCCGGTGATATTTTTTCTTTTGATACGGCAAGGTTCAGCACATTTAATTCTTTGTCTGAAGCCTGGGTGCTTGCGCAAAACCGCGGCAGCATTGCTTATATTGCCAGTACGCATTTTGGTGTTGTAAATTATTTGGATACTTACAATACTGGCTTTT
>CAZZXW010000459.1:0-2262 GCA_964658095.1 uncultured Parafilimonas sp.
ATATGCTGCCGGCGGTATGTACAACAATTTTATCATCAACACATAGCTGATTGCTTATTGTTTCAACAGCATCATCTTTCACAGCAAGTATATATAAATCGCTGGTGTTTGAAATAGCAGATATAATATCAATTGCAATCGCATTTAATTCTTCTGCAAGTTGCACTGCATGTGCTTTGCTCCTGCTATAAACTGCTTCAATAGTATGCCTGTTCTTATTTAATAACCTGCCTAAAACTGTTGCTACATTACCGGAGCCAATGATAGTTATTTTCATTATTCGCTTAAAAATATAATCAGTAATTATGCGTTATAAATTACGTTTGCTAAAAATTATAGAAGTAATTTAGTTTAAAAATAATATCTATGAAATCAAAAATCTTCCTTGTTCTCTTAACTTTCATTCTATTGTTTTCATTTAAATCCCAGGCGCAATTACCACATGCATCTATTTTTGTACATGCCTTGTATGCTTCAGCATTAGATAAGAACAGCCAGGCAGCTTATAATGGTGGATTGGGCGCTAATGGCGGCGTAACGATTGGCACATCAAGAACAAGATTGGTTGGCACTATAGGTTACACTAATTTTTTTGGTGCCTCTGGCGTGCCTGATGAGCATTATATTCCTTTGAAACTTGGTGTAAGAAAGTACTTGCCTTTAACCTTGCATAAAATTTTTCTTCAGGGTGATTTAGGTGCTGGTTTTTTAAGCAATAAAGATGCTGGTAATACTGATACACGCTTTGCTGCAGATATTGGAGCTGGTGTACATTTAGCAGGTTTGGATGCGGCGCTTGTATTCGATGGTATTGATACGCCGCACAATTGGTCAACCTGGGTAAACTTTGAATTAGGTTTTAACCTCGGGTTTTAATTATTGACCATCTTCACTTTCAGCTTTAGCATCAAACGTCATTACTGCGGGTTGTGTTTTGGCACCACCTTTTTTTGCAGCCAGCATTTTTTGAATTAAACGATTTCTTTCATTGGCAATGTAAATGCGCATGGTTGAATCGCGTTGCCTGTCGTAATATTCAATGCCCTCAACAAAAGTTTTTTGCGCTGTTGCATAAACACTTAAAGGATTATTATTCCATAAAACAACATCTGCATCTTTGCCAACCTTTATACTTCCAACACGGTCTGCAATATGTAACATAGTAGCAGGGTTTAACGTACACATTTTAAATGCCTGCGTTTCTGTTAAGCCACCATATTTAATGCTTTTAGCTGCTTCCTGGTTCAGGTGCCTTGCCTGTTCAGGATCATCACTGTTTACGGCAACCGTTAAACCTACATCTGTCATCAACGCAGCATTATAAGGAATAGCATCTTCCACTTCTGCTTTGTAAGCCCACCAATCGCTAAATGTGGATGCATAGGCACCATGCGCTTTCATTTTATCAGCTACTTTATATCCTTCTAAAATATGCGTGAATGTGTTAACCTTAAAATGAAATGAATCTGCAACATGCATCAGCATATTTATTTCACTTTGCACATAAGAATGGCAAGTGATAAATCTTTTATGATTAAGAATTTCAACCAGCGCATCCAGCTCTAAATCTCTTCTTTTATTTGCACCTTGTTTCTGATAATCTTCAGCACGTGTAAATGCATCCATCAACACTTGCTCAACACCCATTCGGCTATCAGGAAAGCGATTGTTGGTTGGACTGTAAGAACGTTTTACATTTTCACCCAAAGCAAATTTTATAAACGGATCCCAGTTTGAAAATTTCACTTCTTCGGCATCTTTACCCCACCGCATTTTTATCATTTGCGTTTGCCCGCCAATGGTATTGCAGCTGCCATGTAAAATATGAACAGCAGTTACACCGTCAGAAAGCTGGCGATAAATCTGTATATCTTCCGGATCAATTACATCTGCAATGCGTACCTCAGAAGTTACAGATTGCGAACATTCATTTACGCCGCCATCAACAGCAATATGCGAATGCTCATCAATAATTCCTGGCGTTAAATATTCATTAGTGCCATCAATTTGTTTAGCATTACCTCCAGATAAATTTTTATCTATTGCTGCTATTTTCCCGTTCTTAATTAACACATCGGTGTTTGATAAAATACTATCAGCTTCATTCGTCCATACGTTTGCATTTTTAATCAATACATCTTCTTGTTTAGGCATTTCAGAAAAACCATAACCGCCAAACGGATACAATACCGTTGTATTAATATCATTCTTTTTTGGTTTTGGCCTTGATGTGTCAGGCTTTTCAACGTATGGCGATGAAGC
>CAZZXW010000460.1:0-2261 GCA_964658095.1 uncultured Parafilimonas sp.
GCAAGTACACTTATTCATCAATAATAAAACTGCAATTGCATAGTAATGAATTTGCCTACAGCTTATCCCCAAACCCTGTCCACAACCAGCTAACAGTGAGCTTTACAACAGACAACACAACAAAGCAGGCTTCATTAAAAATAACTGATGTTAATGGCAAGCCTGTATATCAAAAATCATTACAGGATTTGCAGCCAGGTTCTGTTCAGCAGTATATTAACGTGGCAGGTTTTGAAAGCGGTATTTATTATGTACAATTAATTACAGATAATAATACAAAAACATTAAAGTTTGTAAAACAATAACAACATATTATTACACAGTAATTAAAAAAGATGAATGCAAAAAGCATTCATCTTTTTATTTTTTAAGGTTAAAAAGATTATATTTAAATATGATTGTTCCATGCAAAATCTATTACTTTTATAAAAACAATATCTATGACTAAATCTCTACGTTTCTTGCTTGTTGCAATTTCTTTTTTTACAATTCGATCTTCATTCTCACAGGTAACTGAAATAACACGTAACGGTGTCAGAATCAGTGGTGGGGGCACTTTACCTAACGGACATGTTATTATGTCAAGTGATGATGGCGGTATATACACAATTGAGGACACTTCAGTTAAGCTGATAACTAACTTAGCTGACTATATAGAATTTTATTATAATGGCAATGGTTATTTTGAAGGTGATTCAGGAAAACTATATCTTACAGACGGAACCACTGCCGGTACACATGTAGTAGCGCAGATTAATAAAAAAGGAAATGCTAACCTTAATACTCCTTTTGAATTTAATAACCTCTTATACTTTATTGCTAATGATGGTGTACATGGCAATGAACTCTGGAATACGGATGGTACAACTGCCAATACCAGACTGGTTGCAGATATCAATGGTGACTCATCAGGCAGTATACTTGATCCATTACCGTATTATCCTTTTACTGCCACACAGTTTTTTATAAATGGAAGCTACGTTTTATTTACAGCTTATGGTGCGGACTCCATATTCGGGCTTTATAAACTTACAGCTTCAGGCATTACATTATTAGAAAATAATTTTGCTGACAGCACTACTATCACTTACGATACTACGAGTGGTAAAACATTTTTTATTGCTGCTGCTGGTACTGGTTCAACAGCTTCTGACCAACTTTGGGTAACCGATGGTACCAGCACCAGTTTATTGTATAATTCAGGCAATGGAGTTTCTGTGAGCTCACCTGGTTTAGTTAATGGAAAAATTGTTTTTTTGGTAACTGATTATACCACAAAAGATGGTGCATTATGGACAACTGATGGCAGTGCTACTAACACTAAACTTTTTAAAAACATAAGCGGCACAATTGGTAATACCACTAACATTGTAAATAATAAACTTGTTTTTGCGGTTCATGATTCTACAGGAAATGAATTATGGAGCACGGATGGTACTGCTGCTAATACAATACTACTTCTAGATACAACTGCTCAAATTAATGAAAGCCATATTGTAAATAATAAACTTCTTTTTACAACTTCATTTGGTTCTACCGGGAATGAATTATGGAGTACGGATGGCACTGCTGCTAATACCAAACCAATCAAACATATACAAGTTTATGTTAACCCAGGATTGATTTTAAATAACAAACTAATTTTCTCGGGATACGCCAGTGCTACCGGGAATGAATTATGGAGTACGGATGGTACTGCTGCTAATACAACTCTACTAAAAGATATTATTCCGGGAAAGGTTGGCTCTAATCCTGAATTTGTATATGATGAGCATTATTCTTATACACCTTTTAAAGGTAAATATTATTTTACCGCAGGTGAAGATGAGTATGCACTCTGGAGTACAGATGGTACACCGGATGGAACAACTTTGATAACGAACGTAAATGTTCAGAACAATGATTCTTATTTTTATACCACCACAGGTATTTATTTTACTGAAGATAATGGCTATCTTTCCGAAGGAGGGCTTTGGGTAACTGATGGCACTTCTGCAGGAACCAGAAAGATCCAAGGTTATGGAGGAGGTAATCGTAAAACTACTTACCTGTTTATTTATAACCACCAGCTGTATTTTAATAATCATTATTATCTCACATCAGGAGATTCTGACCTGTATAAGATTGATACAACGTTGAGTATTTTACCTGTAGGCCTTTCAAACTTTACAGCTTCCTTGCAACCTTCATCAGTTTTATTGAACTGGCAAACTGCAACAGAAATTAATACTGATCATTTTGGTGTTGAGCGCAGCGTAGAT
>CAZZXW010000461.1:0-2184 GCA_964658095.1 uncultured Parafilimonas sp.
GATAAATACAACAACCTGCCCGGACCAAATGCAATAGAGCCGCCGGTATGGCAACACATTTCACGTTGTGCATGTACTTCAAGAATTGTTTTTTCTGAAGACATATCCAATGAATCATTCTTGAATGTAAATCTTGACAAACGATTTACTGAACTATCAGCCGGGCTGTAATACATATACACCCAATTGTTTTTTGCAAAGTCCGGATCTTTTGATAAACCCATCAATCCTTCTTCCGCATTTACACCAGGCGTTTTTGCATGCCAGTACACATTTAATAAACCTACCTGTTTTAGTTGCTTTGTATTGTTTTTATATAACATTACTTCGCCACGGCGTTGTACAACAAGTATATCAAGATTTGGAAGTATAGTCATTTCCGTTGGTTCAAAAAATTCTCCTTGCACCAATTGTGTTTTAGTGAAGCGGTCGTCATCCGGCGGCAACTGTGTTTTTGCTTTTGAATAATCCAGCTTAAGATTATCACCAATTGCATATTGAATGCCACCCAACAAATGCTTTAAATAATCAGGCTCACTGTAAGATTCTTTAGTATGGCCCAGTTCTGTATAAAATGCACGTCCGCCATCATAATCATGATACCATGCCATTGGATGATAACCCATCCTTTTTCCACCATGATAACTGCTTTCATCAATGGTTATTAAAACATGCACATCACCGGAATCAAATTTTTTATAACTGTAAAATTCATCGGTGCGTTTCCATTGTTTAGGTAAATGTTGTGTTGATATATTGGTTTGATCGACCACATTAAATATTCCAGGTTGCACATTTGGAAAGCTGTCATGAATACCTGGATGATCATAAAAATAACCCCCGACCAATCTTCCATACCAGCCCCAGTCATATTCTGTATCAGTTGCCGAATGTATACCAACAAAGCCGCCACCTGATTGTATATATCGCTCAAAAGCTGCTTCCTGCCTGTAATCCAGCACATCGCCGGTTGTGCTTAAAAAGATAACAGCAGAATAATTTTTCAATGTGCTGTCATTAAACATTTCAGGATTTGTTGTTGTATCTACATCAAACTTATTTTCCTGTCCGAGCTTTTGAATAGCAGCAATTCCATCAGGAATAGATTCATGATGGAATCCTTTCGTTAAACTAAATACAAGCACTTTTGGTTTTTCAGTTCGTTTATTACTGCATGAAAAATATAAACTGATAATAAAGATTGGAATAATTAAGGCGATAATCTTTTTCATTTGGCGATTTGATGTTATAATAATTTGAAGCGATTAAATTTAATCGTTAAACTGCACATTAAGTTAATTTGATAAAAAAATTATGACTGATACAATTATTTTTTGAAGAAGCATTTTATTATAAGCAGTGACGTTGTTTAAATCTGTATCAACATAAATCATTAACTGATCTTGTTTTTCGTGTAACATTGTGACATAAAAGTGTGTGATGCAAGTCAGCAGAAAATTAGTGATTACAGCCTTCATTATTTTATATAGTTCATTTCTTTTTGCACAAAATGCAGCGGTAGTTTCAGGTAAGGTTACAGATACAAAATCAAATGCTTTAAAAGATGTTGCGGTTCATTTATTAAATACCAACATTGCGGTGTTTACAGATGCAAACGGCATTTACAGCATCAGCGATGTTCATACTGGCAAATACATTATTTCTTTTTCTGCAGTTGGTTATGCTTCGCAAAGTAAAAATGTTGAAATAACATCAGCATCAAGTAACGTTGATGTTGCGCTTGCAGAAGCAACAACACAATTAGATGACGTAGTAGTTACAGCTGAAAAGAAAGAAGAATCAGTACAAAAAGTGCCTGCAGCTATCACTGCCTTATCTGCTAAACAAGTAAATGAATTTCGTTTATGGAACAGCAAACAGTTAACCGCTATCATCCCCAATATGTATTCGAATAATTCCGGTGATGAAAGAAATGTAACGTCAATCCGTGGTATTACAACAACATCTTATGAACCTGCCGTTGCAACATATATTGATGGTGTAAGCCAGTTCTCTTTGGATACTTACATCGCCACTTTATTTGATATTGAAAGAATTGAAGTACTGCGTGGCCCGCAAGGCACTTTGTATGGAAGGAATGCAACCGGCGGCGTTATCAATATTATTACCAAACAACCAACTAATACTACGAACGCTTTTGCTGAAATAAACATTGGTAATTAT
>CAZZXW010000462.1:0-1646 GCA_964658095.1 uncultured Parafilimonas sp.
AGAAGTAATGCGTGGTTGTACGTTGTGAAAATCAGGATGAAGAAATAAGAAGTAAGTGTAATGGAATCACATAAAATCATAATTACAACAACGCTCTTATGCTTGCTGTGCCGGTGTTGATGATACGCGTGCCTGCAGGCTTACGGCCCTGGTATTCTATACTTATTTCAAGATTATTTACAAGTCGTTTTGTAAAGTTTAAATTCCATAAAACATTTTTGCCAGGCAACAAACCTTCCAGCATAATATAACTTACTGTAGTGTTATCAGCGCCTTTAAAATTAATATTGCTGAATTGAAAGCCTGCAGTTAAGCTGGTATTTGAAACAGCATTGTATTTCGCATCAATATTAAAAGAATTGAATACTGCTTTTTCGCCACCAAATATTAGTTGATTGTTTTTTAATTGGTATTGATAATACGTTTCAATGCGAAATATGGTAGATGATGTATAAGTAAACTGTGGCGTGGATGAGAATGTTTGAATAGCATAATTCTGATTGGCAAAAGATGGTGTGCTTAAAACATTTTTATTAAACCGCTGTTCAAATTGAAATGAATAATTGCGATTAATATTAGCTCTTGTTTTTAGCGACCAGATGTTTTGTTGTGTTGATTGAAAACCATAAGTAAGTAACGATTTATTATAGATGGTGATGTTACTTACATCAACACCCCATGCAGTGCTGTAACGGTTAAACGATAGCGTGTTACTGTAAGTATGACTAAGATTAATAAGGCTTGTATCATTAATGTTACCCTTAAGCGGAAGATAAGCCGGTGCTCCTTTTGATTGCTCTTTCTTATAGGTTTGTAATGATGATTGCAATACAAAGCGTGTAATAAATTTATTAAATGTTGATGCGCCCGTTTGTTTTAAAAATATTCTTGGATTTAATGTTACTGAATAATTAAGCTGCGTATAATTTGCTTTTATGTATTCATTGGTTGGCGTATAAATGCGGATAAACTTTGCCTGGTCAGGAAAGGCAGCTAATTCAAATTCATTCAACTGCTGAATACCATCATTGTTATAATCAATCCATGCATATTGACCCGTACCTGCAGGCACTTCAATATAAGAAAAACTACGCTTCTGTTCCTGACCACTGCCTATTTCATACAAAGCATTACCGGTTAAAAAACCTTTCCATTCATTCACTATATATTCTGCTCTGCCTAACACAGTATTGTCCGGTGTTTGTTGAGTAAGTTGTGTGTTATAAACAAACAATTGCCGGTATGTTGCATTAATGCGAAACTGGTGATGCTTGTTTTGAAATAATTCAGCCTGTAAATTATAGTTATAACTCCTGTCTGTCTTAACCAGTGATTTATTCAGCGGCAATTCATCACTTCTTGTAAAAAAATTGAATGACCAGTGATTAAGTTTCTGTTCATCTGATTTTATGTATGCTGTTAGCGTTTCAAAGGCATAACTCAAAGGCGTAATTGTATCTGCAAGATTATTACGCTGCTCATTATGTTCAAGATAATAAGATGCGCCAACTGTATAATTTTTGAGATCAGCAAAGCTTTTATGTATATCAATATTCGGCCTCAGAAAAAAACCTTTATCTGTTGGCGTTGTGCTGTTGGTTAAACTAAACGCATCAGTCAATTCAAATTTATTTATGTTTTGATGA
>CAZZXW010000462.1:1656-2137 GCA_964658095.1 uncultured Parafilimonas sp.
TAAAACCATCGCTTCTTATATAGCTTGAAAATCTATACAACACATCGTTTTCTTTATCATCCTTCAATTCAAAACTTAATGTAGGCAACTGTTCTGTTGCAGCTTCGGTTAAAATAGGCAAACCCCAATCTCTTGTAAATTCGGGATCACGCAAACGTTCAACCGGTTGAAAATTTTTATCAACCCATTCATAATCTGCAATTGTGCTTAACTGCATTTTTTTATGGTGTATGATAATGTTTGATGTTCGCGTAAGATCAATCTTTGATGCATAACCCATATCATTTTGCTTGTCTCTTAAAGAAAAAGTATTTGCATCATAATCACTGAAAGCAAGCGCGCCTTTTAATAAAGTTCTGCTATCAATCTGCCATGCAAAACCCGTATTAACTACCTGTTGCTTTTTTGGTGTAACTAAAAAACTGGCCGCTTCAAAGTTGCCTTGCGGCACACCATTTACAGGCTGCACCCATTCATATAC
>CAZZXW010000463.1:0-2112 GCA_964658095.1 uncultured Parafilimonas sp.
TGATGACAAGGATGATCATTGGAATGAAGTAATGAAGCAGATGAAAGCTTTAAAGCATGATATGCCTTTGTCAGAATTTTTAATTACATATTTTAATGATGATAAGTATGAAAAAACAAGGCAATCAGTAAAAGGTTATGCCGAAGGTTTTGACCTTGCAGATGTTTCAAAAGCAAGTACGCTTTCTTTATATAATGAATGGGCGAATGAAGATCATGTGCAATACAGGATTGATGGTGGCTATATTCAGTTGATTAATTTTCTTGAATCAGAAAGTAAAAAAAATGGCTGTATTATTTATAAAGATTGTTGTGTAAAAAAAATTAACTGGAGCAAAACTGAGGTGAATGTGCTTACAATGTGCAGCCGGTATTTTAAAGCAGATAAGATTATTATAACGGTTCCGTTAAGTGTTTTACAGGCTAATAAAATGGATATAAATTTTATTGAATTTGCACCTGCTATAAACAAATATTTAAGTGCAGCAAAGAACATCGAATTTGGAACTGTACTAAAAATTATCCTTGAATTTGATGAAGCGTTCTGGCAACATCAACATACAAATATTGGCTTTGTTATGTCGGGTGGCAATGTTCCCGTTTGGTGGACACAATTGCCAAACGCAAATGCGATTCTTACAGGCTGGCTTGGTGGTTTAAAAGCGCTTGAATTAAAAGATAAATCAGAAGAAGAGCTATTAGAATTTTCGCTTCAATCTTTAGCAGATACTTTTTTAATAACTGCAGATGCATTGCAGAAAAAATTAAAGGCACACAAGATCATGAACTGGATAAATATGGAACACATTCATGGTGGTTACTCTTACAATAATGTTGAGAGTGTTGCTGCAAAAAAGATATTACGGCAACCGGTTGATGACACAATCTTTTTTGCCGGAGAAGCAATATATGAAGGCGAATCTGAAGGCACGGTTGAAGCAGCGTTGATTAGTGCAGAAAATGCAGTATCACAATTAAATAACATTATACATTAATTACGGCATAAATTTTTCAATCCATATTATATGAATGATCCAAAAAAGAAGATTATAATTGATAACGAAAGCGATGAAGCAACTGAATCATTACCGTTTAAGCAATTTGATAATGAAAGCGATGAAGCTGATTCTGATGGTTCAGCAAGTGCATTCGATGAAACCGAAGAAGTTAATGAAGATAATTTTGATGACCTTAAAGAAAAATAGTTATGCAAACATCATCTGAGAAAGAAAATAAAAAAGTACAAACTGATAAGCAGTTTGAAGATAATGATGTGCGTGAAGGGCAAGCTGATAACTCTATCTATAATGATGAGAATAACGTATCAACTTACCCTCATAAACATGCAGAAGATAAACAACATAAAGGCCAAGAAAAATAAATTCATCGCAATGGCAAATCAAGATAAAAGCTAAACCGTTTTTATCTTTTCAGCATCCCAATTAATCACCTTATCCTGAAAATAACTTTCATTACAACATAAACAAGGGCCACAGGCACGCAAACCAAACGTTGGATCTTCTACAACTTTTGCACCTGTACGTACGCTGTTAAAAAAGTTTGCCATGTGTTCGTAATGCTCACTATAACCTTGTGGCGCGGCATAAGTTATATCTGTTAGTTTAGGTTCTGTTTGATCGTCAGTTGAATATTTTTTATTGTAAGCATCAGTCAATTTTTGCTGCATATCTTTTGTGTATGTCGCAAAAGAATCCCAACCGCCAATGCCCGGCGCTTTGCTCATTTTATGTCGCTTAATTGTAAAACCTTCATCATGCATTTCCATTACACCTTCTGTTCCTGTTATGCGTGTATAACCTGTTTCACCTTCACCACTTACAAAATTCACACGCAGTGTAACCTGGAAGGCAGCATGCTCAGGTGCTTCAGGATATTGCAAAACAGCATTCATCACATCGGGCACATTTCTTCCATCTTTCCAATACGTTAAACCACCAATCGAATAAATTTTTTCAGGGCCTTTACTCGATGTAATAAAATGCAAACCGCTTAATAAGTGCACGAACAAATCACCTGCAACACCGGTTCCATATTCGCGGTAATTGCGCCACCAAAAAAAACGCTTTTCATCCCATGCATATTTTTTATCAGC
>CAZZXW010000464.1:0-2093 GCA_964658095.1 uncultured Parafilimonas sp.
TAACCACAACAGGACTTTCTTCAGTAACACTTACAGCCAGCTTAAAATCATGCGTTGTGTTACCGTTTAAAAATACATTTTCAGATGTTGTTTTAAAACCAATAAAGCTTGCTTCAATAAGATAATTTCCACCGGGAAGATTGCTAAAGTGATAATAACCGTTTGCATCAGCAACAGTGCCAAGCTTAAGATCAGGAATAAATAAAGATGCCTTTGCAAGTTTAGAGCTGTCTTCATTATTTATTATATATCCTGATAAAGAGGAGCTGGTTCTTTTATTAGTAGAAGTACTAACCTGTGCAGTTATTGTTTGATGAACAGAAATTAGAATGAATGAGAATAATAATATCCGGTTCAGAATTTTCATTGTAAAATTTAATTAGATATGAATGCCGTTAATGATGATTGTTATCATCAGGCAAGTAGTTGAGACAGGCAAGTAACAGTTAGAAAATAGTTGCAGGAGGACCTCTGCCAAAAGATGAAACTGAAAAACCGGGAAGCCATGATAAAGTGAAATTGTAATAAGAAGTTATAAACTGTACAGGTGTTGCAATAGCTATTATTGAAGATTGTGCATCACTGTCTTTTGCAATTTGAAAATCGCAGATAGCACATGCAAAAACTGCTTTTACAATTGTTACATTTTTATCAACGGTGTTGGTTGAATCAGCATAACAATATTCATGCGTATGAAAAGTTTTTACTGCGTGAATAAAAATAAACAGCAACAACAAAAATGAAGTGCTTGTTTTTTGTATCCACTTTTTATGCATGAAGTTCATCTCGACAAAACTAAGGGAAAATTTATTTGCAACATTGTTGTAAAAATTCACAATTTGAATGATGGGCAATGATCATCAGGGGTTTATTTTTCAGAAGTAAGTTGTTTAAGTTTCTCCCACATTTCAGGTATGCGTTTAATCCATACTAATTCTTTTCTTTTTGATTGCGCTTCAACTGCAGGATAACCAAAATACATTTTGTTTCCTTCAAGCGATGAAGGCACACCGCTTTGTGCAAGTATCACTGCATTCTCGCCAATGGTTAATGTTTTACTTACACCAACCTGACCCCAAAGCGTAACGCCATCTTCAATAACACACGCACCTGCAATACCAACCTGTGCAGCAAACAAGCAATTTTTTCCAACCATTGTATCATGGCCAATATGCACAAGGTTATCTATCTTGGTTCCTTTGCCTATAAGTGTTGATGCAGTTACACCACGATCAATAGTACAATTAGCACCTATCTCTACATCATCTTCGATTATAACATTGCCGCAGCTTTGCATTTTTTTATACCATACATCGCGGTTCTTTTTTGTGTTATAATAAAATGCATCACTGCCTATAACAGTTCCTGATTGTATAATAACATTGTTGCCGATATCAGTATAATCCATCAGTGTAACATTTGGATGAATGATGCAGTTGTTACCAATCTTTACATCAACACCAATAAATACGTTTGGCATTATAACAGTACCATCACCAATTATTGCAGTTGGGTTTTGTAATTGTTGCGTTTTATGAAATGGCCTGAAGTGATTTATAATTTTTAAGTACGCTTCAAACGGATCATCAACAACAAGCAAATCTTTTCCTTCAGGTATTGTTACATCTTTTGTGTTAATGATGATGTGTGTTGCTGCGCTGTTTAAACACGTGTTATAATATTTTGGATGATCAACGAAACACAGATCACCGCTTTCAACCTTATGTAATTCATTTATACCATAAGCCTGTAATGCAGTGCTGCCAATGGTTTCAGCGTTTATTAATTCAGCTATCCATTCAATTGAAACCGGTTGAGGAAACTTCATCTTAAAAAAATTTATGCATCAAAGTTAAGTTGTTGTTGTGCGCTGAATCATCATCATTCATTTTTATAACATGTTATTGCGTGTTGAAATTTTGTGTTTTGAATTTTACTTTTTGTTTTTTAATAATGCAATTCACATCATTAAATAAAATTGTGAATAAAATTCTTTACAAATTTTTTTGTGCAAGCAAAAACTATATCTAATATTGTGATGGGAAATTTAATTTCCCAATTACTTACTAACCCATCTATATACAAAGTCCCGC
>CAZZXW010000465.1:0-2078 GCA_964658095.1 uncultured Parafilimonas sp.
CAACAATACTTCCGCCATCCCTGGTTTGTTCTATGCTATTAGCTTTGTCATCACCGGAACCGCCGTATGATTTTTGCCATAAAACAGCCGGTGACTGGCTGAATGAAATAAATACAATAAATAAAAATGCAGTAGTAAAAATTGGTTTCATACGAACGAGATTTTAGTGTGATATGAGGCTTAACATTATTAAATACGTAAACGGTTATAAGAAGACAATTAGTAACTAAAAAAGCCACCTTACGGCGGCTATTATGTATCAGTCAAATTGAATAATTCTTATTCCTTCACCACTTTAAACTCTTGCTTGCCATTACTTGTATTAATGGTTACAAACAACGTTTGACTTGCCATTGCTGCAACCGGCACATTTAATTGTTCACCACTTGTAAAGCTGTGTTTGGATGCATACAACGTTCTGCCGTTTGCGCTGGTGATTGTTATTTGTGCATCACTAACAACAGCAGATGATGTTATACTGATATGATCTTTTGCAGGGTTTGGTGAAATGGTAAACAAATTGTTCTTCACAAAATCAACTGAAACAATGTTGGAGTAAGTAAACTTGCCATCTTTGTCCACTTCCTTTAAACGGTAGTATAATTTACCTGAATGTAATGCAGCTGCATTTACATCGGTATAAGAATAATTTTTTGTGGATGCACTGTTACCTGCGGCTGTTGTTTTATTGATTGTTGTAAAATGCACGCCATCAATGCTGCGTTGTATGTTAAAGTAAGATGTGTTAACTTCTGATGTAGTTTGCCATTGCAGCAACGTATTATCGCCTTGAAGCCTGCCTGTAAAATTTAAAAGCCTTACATCTAAAATAGAAGAAGTGCAGGGTGCGTAGGTATAATATTCTCTAACGATATTTATGTTTCCATGAGCAAAATCGTTATAATAGCTATCTTCTTCTTTAATTGTTCTATCTGTATTGTATATGTATTCAGCAACAAATAATGTAGAATCAACAATAACAGTAGAATCTGAATTAGCAAATTCAAGTATAGTACTGTCTTTACTAACGTAATTTGCAGAATCGTGATAAACAGTAGAACGAAAAAATTGAACTAACTGGTGTAACGGCTGATAGTTATATTGAGTTTCACGATAGCTGCGTTTGGAAGAATCAAAATAAAAAAACTTTAGTCTTGTGGCCGAAGTAGTAACGGAATCCGGAGACTGATAATAGTATTCTGTGGTAGAATCTGTTTTACCTTCACTATCATTAGTAAAGTCCTGTTCATATTGCAGTCTTTTTCCGTTTGCACTATCTGCTACATAATGAAAAATTTGGATTAAAAAATTATTATTGTCATATACATCACTGTCTTTAGAATTAAATTTATATAACGATAATGATCGTACCCAGATTGAATCTATTCTTATAAATAATTTGCCAGCCGCATTGTAAATAGAAGTAGATACATCTCGATTGTAAAAAGTTTTTGTAGTTGTATCATAATTTTTAAATGTTTCTGAATGAACTTGTCCATTTGGATAATAAGTATAAATAAATTCCTGGTTATTTGAGCTGTCGATTGCAACCTGGCAATTGTTGTTATAAATAAACTTATGTATATAGCTTGTAAAAGCCTGTCCAAGTTGCGATTCTGAGGTGGAATCTCTAATTAACACATTTTGCGCTTTTCCAGCAAATGCAAACAACGCTAAAAAGAAAAAGGTAAAAATTTGTTTCATTCCGATTATTTACTATAAAAGATTCAATTTAATTATTGATTAAAAATATAGAGGTGTTTGCTAAGAATAAAATATTTATGTATTTAATCATATACAAAAAAGCCACCTCGCGGCGGCTTTACAATTAACTATTAACGGTTAACTCCACTCATGGCACTCTTACCACAGCCGGGTTACGGGGTGCACCTTCGCTGGCGGCATTAACGGCAATTACGCGAAACCATAATTTGTTACCGCTGGGCAGGTCAGTTACTTCTGTTTTGGTATCGGTAACCAGGTTACCCGCAAACTCTTGCCAGGCCAGCGGAGATACATCATTGCTCATCTGTACATGATACATGGCAGCGCCTTCTACGGTTTTCCAGCTTGTCTTT
>CAZZXW010000466.1:0-2023 GCA_964658095.1 uncultured Parafilimonas sp.
TTTATTCAGAATTACATTTTTTTAAGTTCAATGGCTGCTGCTATTCTTATTGTTGTCATTGCTATTATTTGTTACAGCTATACAAAAAAAATAAAAAATAAAATTTCTGATGCGAGCAGTAAAAATGCTGAATACGAGGAATTACTTAGAAATGCTGCTGCTTCAAATAAAGAATTATTGGATGAAATTGTTAGCCTTAAGCAAAAAAATAACGACCTAATTGCAAAGGTGAACCGAGAAATAAATTCTTCGATCAACAGTATAATGGGTATGGCCACCCTTTTAAAAGATACAATGCTTAACAAAGAGCAGAAAAAAAATACAGATACAATTATTGAATGCAGCCAGGAGCTTTTGCAAAAAGCAAGGAACATTTTTAATAATAATGTAACTCAAAAAAATCCTAATGTTATGAACAACCACCAAGGCGAAAAAAACGTAAAGCAAGGCGTTACTATAGAATTTGCCAATGAATTTCCGTTAAGGATACTAATTGCAGAAGATGATCACATCAATCAAATACTGGCTACTAAAATGCTTAATAAACTTGGCTATAAACCAGATATAGTGTCCAATGGAAAAGAAGCGCTTGAAATAGTAAGCGAAAAAACCTACGATGTTATTTTAATGGATGGTTTAATGCCGGAAATGGATGGCTTTGAAGCAACAAGAATGATAAGATTGTGCCTGGAAAAACAACCGGTAATTATTGCGCTTACTGCAAGTACAATGTATGGTGATAAAGAAAAATGTTTACAGGCTGGTATGAATGATTACATAAGCAAACCAATTGATATTAATGAGCTGGCTGTAATGCTTCAAAAATGGGCAGAGGAAAAGAAAGTTGTTGTGGCTTAATTAAACTCCTGTCCTTATTAAATTTTCCCCCGTTTTATTTCATCTACAACGTTTGGATCAAGCAGCGTTGTAATGTCTCCAAGATTTTCTGTTTCACCTTCGGCAATCTTTCTCAAAATCCTGCGCATAATTTTACCGCTGCGTGTTTTAGGCAAGCCGCTTACTATTTGGATTTTATCCGGCTTTGCAATTGGCCCGATGATGCGGCTTACTGTTTGCGCAATATCTTTTCTTGTTGATTCGGCATTTCCATGACTGCTGTTATAAATTACATAAGCGTAAATTCCTTGTCCTTTTATTTCATGAGGATAACCTACAACAGCACTTTCAACAACACCTGCATGCATGTTGATGGCATTTTCAACTTCAGCAGTTCCTATGCGATGACCACTCACATTTAATACATCATCAACACGGCCGGTAATCCTGTAATTGCCATTTTTATCTTTTAATGCACCATCACCCGTAAAATATAAATTTGGATAAGTAGCGAAATAATTTTTGCGGCAGCGTTCATGATCGCCATATGTTGTTCTTAAAATTGAAGGCCATGGAAACTTAATGCAGAGATTACCTTTCAATAATCCATCTTCATCAGGTTCAATAACTTCCTTTCCGTTTTCATCAACTAACAAAGGCTGCACTCCAGGCAAAGGCAAAGATGCCCACGAAGGCTTTGATGAAGTAATGCCTGCAAGATTTGAAATTAAAATTCCGCCTGTTTCTGTTTGCCACCAGGTATCAACAATCGGGCATTTGCCTTTACCAATTTTTTCATCATACCAATGCCAGGCTTCTTCATTAATTGGTTCACCAACGGTACCCAAAACTTTTAATGAAGAAAGGTCTTTATCTTTCAGCGGCGCATCACCAAAAGCCATTAAGCTTCTTATAGCCGTTGGCGCGGTATATAAAATATTTACCTTGTATTTATCAATAATATTCCAGAACCTTCCTGCATCAGGATAAGTTGGAATGCCTTCAAACATCAACGATGTTGCACCGGCACAAAGCGGGCCATACACTATATAACTATGTCCTGTTATCCAGCCAATATCTGCGGTGCAAAAATGTACTTGTTTGGGTTGATATTGAAACACGTTCACAAATGTGTAAGTGGTATAAATCATATAACCTGCACATGTATGTACAACACCTTTTGGCT
>CAZZXW010000467.1:0-1989 GCA_964658095.1 uncultured Parafilimonas sp.
ATCATTCCTGTATTGCTTACTGCGCTTGCAGCCATACTTGCTTTAATTCCACTGGCAACGGGTTTCAACATCAATTTCGTTACATTGTTTTCAGACTTAAACCCGCACATTTATTTTGGTGGTGATAACACCGTGTTCTGGAAACCACTTGCATGGACAATTATCTTCGGTCTTGCATTTGCGTTCTTTATGACGCTGGTAATTGTGCCAAGCATGTATTTAATTTCAGAAAGATTGCGCCGCCCGATGCGCAAAATGTATGGTGGCAAATGGATAAGCATAATGGGTATTCCGCCACTTACATTACTGTTTATTCCGTTAATGATAATTACATCTGTAAAGCACAGGATCCAGGTTTCAAGGAGAAGAAGAAAAGTGGATTCTAAAACTGCAAACGAAGCTTTTGTAGGCAGTTGGTTTTAAGAGTATAAATAATAAGAACTCTGATAATAGTAAGCCGCTTAAATTCAAGCGGCTTTTTTATTAGATTGATGAAAGGTTACGCTCTCAAACAATCCTGCGTATTTGCAAACATCTTAATAAAAATGTGTTCTATTCATGCCGGATGGAAAAACTTTTTTGATTGCGTTTTAAATAACGCCAGAAAGGAAAAATGCGATGCGGGTTACATTTTATTCAGATGTTTCCGCATAAATTTATCTTGCTTTCAGCCAGCCTTCAGGATTTAAAAATCCGGCGCCATTGCTCACACTAAAAACAACTTCTCCATCGCCGGATTGGCCTGCATCAGCCTTCCCTAAAACGGTACCAGCATGTACAACTGTACCCTTGGAAACCTGAACACCTGATAAGTTACTGTATGCAGTAAAATATTTACCATGACGCACCACAATGGCGGTATGTCCATCCACATCAAATACAGCAGACACATCGCCATCAGCAACAGCTTTTACAGTTGCGCCGATAGGCACAGAAATAGTTATACCATCACTACTGCCTTTTAAAAGTGTTCCCGGAATTTCATACGAACCATAATGGATACTTACATAACCGGAACTTACCGGCCATGGTAAACTGCCATGATGCGTTTCAAAATTGATAGAGCTTTCCATGCCTTCCGGTGTAGATTCAAGCACGTTATAAGTACGGTTTGATTTAGGTGTTGTTGTAGCTGTTGAAGTATTATTCGCCGGTATTGTTGGTGATGCTGTTATATTACTTTTATTGCTGCCGTTTGATGCAGTAGTATTTTGTTGTGCAGCAGCGGCTTTACGTTGTGCTTCTTCCTGCGCTTTTTGCCTGGCCTCCGCTTCTGCTTTTCTTCTTGCTTCAGCAATTTCACGGTTAATAATAACCTGCAAAGCGCTTTTTAATTTCTGCTGGCTGCGTTGACTGGTTTTTATTTCTGTTGCTACTTCAGACTCTTTGCTTTTTAACTGTGAAACCACCTGGCTTTGTTCTTTTTTATCATCCTGCAAAACAGTTAGCTGTTTGCCTTGTTCAGCCAGTGTTGTGCTTTTTTCAACTTTGTTAGAATTAAGCGTGCTGATTTTATCAGCAATAATTCCCTGTGTTTTTTCAATAGTACTCACCTGTGTTTCGCGGTATTGCCGATAGCTTTTTAAATAAGCAATGCGCTTAATGGCATCATTAAAACTGGTGGCGGAAAAAATAAAATTCAGGTAATCATAATTGCTTCGGTTGCGGTAAGCAAAAACCAGGCTTTTTGCATAGTTCATTTTAAGCGTATCCAGCTCTTTGTTTAAATGATTGATCTGAATCTGATCCAAATAAATATTGTCATCAAGCCGGTGCAGGTCTTTATTAATACTATTGATAAGTTCATTTCGTGCAGCAATTTTGCGCTGCACTAATGCAAGCTGGCCAAGTGATTGTTTTTTACTTGACCTGATCTGGCTTAATGTATTATTGAGATCATCAATTTCATGTTGCAGTTGCTGTTGCTTCTTTTGAATATCTTCTTTTGTTTCCTGCGCATGTGCCATTAATGCTGTACAACAGAAAAAA
>CAZZXW010000468.1:0-1959 GCA_964658095.1 uncultured Parafilimonas sp.
ACGTACTATTTTTGCTACAATGCCTTTATTACCATGACGGCCGGCCATCTTATCACCAACTTTTAATTTACGCTTTACAGCAAGATATACTTTTGCAAGCTTTAAAACGCCAGCTGGTAATTCATCACCAATTGAGATATTAAATTTCTCTCTTTTGTACCTGCCTAATTCTTCATTATATCTTATGTTGAAGTTGTGCAGCAAAGTGTTGATGCGATCATCAATCTCCGGATCGTTTGTCCAGCCTAAAGGATTTACATTCTGATAATCTATTGCACTAAGATTCTTTGCATTAAACTTAGCAGATTTTCCAATCAGCATTTCACCAAAGTTGTTGCTAACACCTGCAGAATTTTTATCTTTTAATAAAGTTTGCAGTTTATCAAGCAAAACTTCTTTTAATTCTTCAACATTTTTTTCATGAACCTTTTCTACCTTTTCAAGCAAAGCTTTTTCACGAACCTTTCCGTTCTTATCTTTTTTTGCACGTTGAAAAAGTTTTTTATCAATTACAACACCTTCTGTACCGTTTGGTGCTTTTAATGAAGCATCTTTTGCATCACCTGCTTTATCACCGAATATGGCGCGTAATAATTTTTCTTCCGGTGTTGGATCACTTTCACCCTTTGGAGTAATCTTACCGATTAAAATATCTCCTTCTCGCACCTGTGCACCTACGCGGATTATTCCATTATCATCCAAATCTTTCGTTGCTTCTTCCGATACATTTGGTATATCAGGCGTTAATTCTTCTTCACCCAATTTTGTATCGCGTACTTCAAGCTCAAATTCATCTATATGCACAGAGGTGAAAACATCTTCCCTAACAACCCTTTCGCTTATAACGATAGCATCTTCAAAGTTGTAGCCTTTCCATGGCATGAATGCAACCTGCAGATTGCGGCCTAATGCAAGCTCGCCATCTTTTGTAGCATAACCTTCAGTTAAGAAATCACCTTTCTTTAAAGCTTGCCCTTTTCTAACAGCAGGTTTTAATATGATAGATGTTGACTGATTTGTTTTGATGAATTTAGTAAGCCTGTAAATTTTCAGGTCATCTTCAAAACTTACCAAACGATCAGAATCATTACGCTTATAACGCACATGAATTTCTCTTGCATCAACATATTCAACCACGCCATCACCTTCTGCATGAATTTGAATTCTTGCATCACGTGCAGCTTTGCTTTCTAAACCTGTACCAACAATTGGTGCTTCAGGGCGTACAAGCGGAACTGCCTGGCGTTGCATGTTTGAACCCATCAATGCACGGTTCGCATCATCGTGTTCAAGAAAAGGAATTAAGGAAGCGCTTAAACCAACAATCTGATTGGGCGCAACATCCATATATTCTACTTCACTTTTTTCAAGTATTGGAAAATCACCTGTTTGACGGCTTGCAATTCTATCTTCTACAAAATGTCCGCTGTCATCAAGCTCTGCGTTGTTTTGTGCAATCTTTGCAGTGTCTTCTTCTTCTGCACTTAAAAATGTAAGCTTTTTCATATCAACCTTACCTTCTTTTACTTTATGATAAGGTGTTTCAATAAAGCCCATTTCATTTATCTGCGCATGAACGCAAAGTGTAGATATTAAACCAATGTTTGGTCCTTCAGGAGTTTCAATTGTACATAAACGACCGTAGTGAGAATAGTGCACGTCGCGTACTTCAAAGCCTGCACGTTCACGGCTTAAACCACCGGGCCCTAATGCAGATATACGACGCTTATGTGTTATTTCTGAAAGAGGATTTGTTTGATCGAGAAACTGAGATAACTGTGATGTTCCAAAGAAAGAATTGATAACAGATGATAATGTTCTTGCATTAATCAAATCAACCGGCGTAAACACTTCATTATCTCTTACATTCATTCTTTCACGGATTGTTCTTGCCATACGTGCAAGACCAACACCAAACTGTGCATATAATTGTTCACCAACCGTACGTACACGACGATT
>CAZZXW010000469.1:0-1930 GCA_964658095.1 uncultured Parafilimonas sp.
AAATGCTTTGTCTGTCTTTCTTATAATTTGTACTTGTGTTATAAAGGCACCTGCATTTCCATCATTGTATGCAATCTGATGGTTTGTTGCGGTATCAAGTTTGTTAAACCAACAAATGAGAATGTTGGTAAGCCATAAAGTAACATTTCAAAAGTTTGCAATGAAAGAATTTTTGTCACTCCGTTAAGCCCTTTCAATTGTAGTTGAATAAATTTTATATAGTCTGGCAAACTAACATTGATGTTACCTGCTGATAAAAGCCAATTCAATTTATAATTGTCAGAGGGTGGTAAAGGGTTTAAATTTATATCGTGTCCCCATGGTTGCAATGTGTCCGATAAGTTGTTGTAATATATTTTTTGTCATGAAGAAATTTGAGTTTTTTAAGTGGCGTATAACGTTGAAGCATTTGTGAAGGCATGTCTTTCCGTGCTTTGTGAACCTGTACAAAGGCTGATTTGAAATGAAGATAATTACAAATGTTTTAATGGCATATGCGGCTTGAACAAAACAGAATAAGAATTATTGCTGCACTTGCTGCGCACATGCCATGTATGAAGACCCTGCTGTGACAAAATGTTTGTTACTGATGTTTTATTCTAATGCTTGCCTGTATTTTGTCGCGCTGGAACTGAAGCTGAACAGCATTACTACTGTTGATGCTGTGCCGTGTGCCCCACTATTGTCAATACTATTGTTAGCAGCAGGCTTGCAACTTACAGCATTCTAATCCGTTAAAAATCAGTGGAAACGGAAACTTCTTTCCATCCTTTCATTTCTTCGCTCAATATTTCAATTTTTGAAAAAGCCCGTTTAAAAGAATCACTTCCCAAAAAAAGGTTTACAGGAGCTTTATTACTATTGGTTAGGGTTAGCAAAGCATCAGCTACTTTATCAGGGTTACCAATCTGGTTGCCGTCTGTTGCTTTAAATTTTTTGTGAGATTCCCTGATGTGTTCATAGTCATCAATGTGCTTTTCAGTTAATGCAATCGATTCCGGTTTAGCAAAACTGGTTCTGAACCAACCGGGAGAAACCGCAGTTACATGAATACCCAATGGTTTTAAATCGTTTGCCAGTGCTTCGGAAAGACCACTGACGGCAAACTTGGCAGCCGCGTATACCGACCATCCGATACCGGGCGCAAACCCAGCAATAGAAGAAATATTAATGATGTGCCCTGAATGTTGTTTGCGTAAATAAGGCAACGCCTGCTGAATAACTTTTACTACTGCAAAAAAATTAATCTCGAAACTTTTTTCAATTTCCTCGGTGTTTAATTCTTCCAACGCGCCACCGGTTCCATAACCGGCGTTATTAACAACAACATCAATTCTTTCAACTTATTTATAACAGCCTTCATAGAATTTGCAATGGAAATATCGCTCGTTAAGTCAACTTCCAGTGGCAGAAATAAGTGTGAGAATTTCTCGCTTATTTCTTTTTTAAGAGCTTCTGTGTGTCTCGTAGTTGCTGCTACTTTTTGTCCTTTTGTCAATAACTGTTTTACAAGTGCAATTCCTAATCCTTTTGATGTTCCGGTGATGTACCAGACTTTTTCATTGTCCATAACTTCTTTTCTACAAAGCTACCACACCGCGTTAGGTTGTCTTTGTACAACTCAAACCATGTTTTGTCCCATTCAAATAGTTCTGAAATCGGAAGGACTGAGTTGCGTTTGCTTTTTAAAAAATTTGTTGAACGATGATTGTTCTTCATATCCTAACACACCACTAATTTCAGCAACATTCCAATGCGAGTGCCTAAGCAATGCTTTTGCTTCACCGGCTAAGCGTTCCGCAATGTGTTTCGATGTTGTTTTACCTGTCGTGTTCTTAACAGCACGATTTAGATGATTGACGTGAATTGAAAGCTGGTCCGCAAAATGTTTTGGTGTACGATAGGAAAACTTTTGTGTAAGTGATTGAAC
>CAZZXW010000470.1:0-1927 GCA_964658095.1 uncultured Parafilimonas sp.
AACAGGCCGGGCGGCGGTGGCAATTTTCAACGGCCGCAACATGGCCCTAACAGAGGACCTGGTGGCGGCAACAGGGATAGGAGACCGGTAATTCAGGATCGCGAAATTGATCAAAAAGAAATACAGGAAAAGATCAGGCAAACACAGGCTAAACTTGCTGGTTCAACAGGCAGGGGTAAAAGTTTAAAGGCGAAGTATCGCCGTGAAAAAAGGCATGATACTTCTGAAAATTTTGAAACTGCAGAAAGCAACGTTTTACAGGTAACAGAATTTGTAACCGTAAGTGATCTTGCAAATCTTATGAACGTAAGTTTTGCAGAAGTTATCAGTAAATGTATGGGGCTTGGCATCATGGTTTCTATCAACCAGCGGCTTGATGCAGAAGTTATAGAACTGGTAGCTGGTGAGTTTGGTTACCAGGTTGAATTTATGGGCCTCGAAGATGTTGAAGAAGATGAGGAAGATGAAGATGATGATGCAGATGACCTTGAACCACGTGCACCAATTGTTACAATCATGGGCCACGTTGATCATGGGAAAACATCATTGCTTGATTACATACGCAGCGCTAATGTTGTTGCGGGTGAAGCTGGTGGAATTACGCAGCATATTGGTGCCTACCAGGTTACTACCGCTGATGATAAAAAGATAACTTTTCTTGATACGCCGGGTCACGAAGCATTTACGGCCATGCGTGCCCGTGGTGCAAAAGCTGCGGATATTGCAGTGATAGTTGTTGCTGCAGACGATGCTGTCATGCCACAAACAAAAGAAGCCATCAGCCATGCACAGGCTGCCAATCTTCCAATGATTTTTGCTATCAATAAAATTGATAAAGATGGAGCTAATCCTAAGAAGATATATGAGCAGTTATCACAGATGAATATATTGGTGGAAGAATGGGGCGGCAAATATCAAAGCCAGGAAATTTCCGCAAAAAAAGGGTCTAATGTTGATCTTTTATTAGAAAAGATTTTGCTTGAATCTGACCTGCTTGATTTGAAAGCCAATCCAGATCGTGACGCTGTAGGAACTATTATCGAAGCTTCGCTTGATAAAGGCCGTGGTTATGTAGCAACGGTGCTTGTGCAAAACGGAACTTTAAATCAAAGCGACCTGATTACTTCAGGACAATATTTTGGCAGAATAAAAGCGATGTTCAATGAGCGTAACCAGCGTGTAACAGAAGTTCCGCCATCATCACCCGTACAAATTCTTGGCTTAAATGGAGCACCACAAGCGGGTGAAAAATTCAGAATATTTGAAGATGAAGCTGATGCAAAAGAAACAGCCAACAGGCGTGCACAAATATTACGTGAGCAAGGTTTAAGAACACGCAAGCACATTACGCTTGACGAAATCGGGCGCCGTCTTGCACTTGGTAATTTTAAGGAACTTAAAATAATTATTAAAGGTGATGTGGATGGTTCTGTTGAAGCTTTAAGCGATTCATTACAAAAACTTTCAACTGAAGAAATTGTAGTTGCAGTGGTTCATAAAGCTGTTGGTCAAATTTCTGAAAGTGATGTATTGCTGGCAACTGCATCGGATGCAATTATCTTGGGCTTTAATGTACGTGCATCTTCACAGGCAAGTAAGATTGCAGAAAATGAAGGCGTGCAGATAAAAACTTACTCAATCATCTATAACGCGATTGAAGAAATCAAGAGCGCAATGGAAGGAATGCTTGAGCCAAAGGTTGAAGAAAAAGAAGTTGCGGCAGTTGAAATTCGTGAAGTATATAAATTTGATAAAGCAACCGTTGCCGGTTGTTATGTAACAGAAGGTAAAATAAAACGTGATAGCAAGATCCGTATTTTCAGAGATGGTATTTTGCAGTTTCCACGGCAGGAAGGTGGTTATGCAGAATTGGGCAGCTTAAAGCGTTTTAAAGATGATATGAAAGAAGTTGCCTCCGGTTATGAAT
>CAZZXW010000471.1:0-1831 GCA_964658095.1 uncultured Parafilimonas sp.
CTTATTAATGGATACATAAACAGGAACTGGGTAAAAGGTGTGGCAACAATTATTGTTAAAGATGGACAGGTAATTCAAAATAAAGGTTATGGTTACAGTGATGCTGAAACAAAAAAGCCAATGCAAAACAATAGCATCTTCCGCATAGCATCGCAAACAAAAGCTATTGTTAGTACAGGTATTTTAATTTTATACGATGAAGGAAAGCTTTCGCTGAATGATCCTGTTTCAAAATATATTCCTGAGTTTGCGCATGAAAAAGTGCTTGATTCATTACATATTTCTGATACAACTTATACAACTATTCCTGCAAAAAGAGACATCACAATAAAAGATTTGCTTACACATACATCAGGCCTTGATTATCCGGGCATTGGCAGTGAGAAAATGAAAGCCATTTATGCAAAAGCAAATATTCCTTCTGGACTTGGCGTGGCAGATCAGAATTTGTTAGATGTTATGAAAAGATTAGGCAAGTTACCATTAGCGCATCAACCCGGTGAAAAATGGACTTATGGTTTAAGCGTTGATTTATTGGGTTGTATTATTGAAGTAATCAGCGGAACTAATCTTCAGGATTTTTTAAAACAAAACATTTTTCTACCACTTGAAATGAATGATACATGGTTTAATCTCCCACAAGATAAATTCAGCAGGCTTACAAGTGTGTATACTGAAGATTCTTTGCATCATATTATTAAATGGAGTAAAGAACATACTAATATTGATCCTGCTTATCCTGAAGTAATCAAGCGCTATTTTTCAGGAGGCGCAGGCCTATCATCAACGGCTTATGATTATGCTGTTTTTTTACAAATGATAATGAATGGCGGAACATACAATGGCAAAACAATTCTTTCCAAACGCACTGTTGAAATGATGTTGCATCCGCAGCTTGACTTTTCATTCAATGGCAAAAATAATTTTGGATTAGGCTTTGAAATAGTTACTGATAAAGGCAGCGCTGATGGCAGCCGCAACGCAGGTAGTTTTGATTGGGGTGGATTTTTTGGCACTACTTACTGGGCAGATCCTAAAGAGCATCTAGTATGTTTAATCATGACACAGCAAACACCAAATTCACATTACGAATTATCCCCTCAGTTTGAACAGTTAGTGTATGCAAGCCTTAAATAAACTTATGGTTCTCTGTTAATTCGTTAATGCGAAAAACCATTGATACAATAACCAATCATCAATAATAAAAACAATATGGGTAAAGGCCGTTTGGAAGCTTTTAGTGATGGTGTAATTGCTATTATTATAACTATAATGGTGCTTGAATTAAAGGTACCGGAAGGCGCAGATCTACACGCATTAAAAACTTTACTGCCTACGCTTTCATGCTATATTTTAAGTTTTGTTTTTGTAGGAATTTATTGGAACAACCATCATCATTTATTGCACGTTGTAAAACACATAAGTGCAGGTATTATGTGGGCAAATCTTAATCTTTTATTTTGGTTATCGCTTGTGCCTTTTGCAACAGACTGGATGGGTGAAAACCATTTTCAGAAATTCCCGGTGGCTGTATATGCTTTATTACTTGATCTGTGTGGCATCGCCTTTACTATTCTTCAAATTGCTATAGAAAAATGCCATAAAAATAACATGGTTCTAATTGAAATTTTACAAAAGCAAAAAGGTAAGGGAATAGGTACACTTTTTATATATACTGCAGCCATTCCATTGGCTTTTGTAAATTCTGTTATTTCATGTATATTATTTGTGCTGGTTGCTGTTATCTGGTTTATACCAGATAAAAAAATTGAACAATTAGTAGAAGAATAATTACTTGGTAGCGGCAGTTGTTTTTGTTTTGCGGCGTGGA
>CAZZXW010000472.1:0-1820 GCA_964658095.1 uncultured Parafilimonas sp.
AACGTAAGTACAATTGAACATATAATAACTGCAAAATATAATCTTTCAAATTTGATGGGCGTTTCGTTAAGACTGCGGCATTATGTAAGCAGTGTTGACAACAAGGATTTTTATTTATTACAGCATGATGGAAATCTTCAGGCAAATGTTGGTTATCATCCGGCTGTAGATGAAAACGTAAATTTTTTTAATGTTGATATGGTTTATACCTGGCAATTTGCGCCGGGAAGTTTTTTAAACATCGTTTGGAAAGATGCTGCACAGGATTTTTCAAATACAGTACAAAAAGAATATTTTAAGAATCTTTCGACTGCAATCAATCAAAACAGTAATAATAATTTTTCTGTGAAAGTGATTTACTTCTTAGACTATTTAAAACTATCAAAACACCTTAAAACAAAGTGATTAATTTTCTTTTTTCATGCCGCTTTCAATTTCAGGGAAATTTAACCGTGCTGCATACTGTTTAAACTCAGGTTGCTGTTCCATGCGGTTAACATCATTAAAACCTAAGTGTACAGCTTTCATCAAATCGTTTTTTGCAACTTCAATTGAATTACCTCTAACATTCAGAATAGCAGAAAAATACCAGGCTTCGCTATTTGTTGAATCAACTACTTTATACAATGCATCAAAATATAAAGCAGGTTGGTTTTGATTACTATTTATTAACTGGTTACAGATAGAATAAAAAGCCAGTGATAAATAAACCACCAGCCGCTGGTACATTTCACCTTGGGCATTATTTAATTTTGATTTTGCTTGAAGTTCACTGATCGTTGTTGCCCAATATTGCATATCAAGCTGTTGAAAATGTTGCTGGTATTCTTCTTTTTTATTTTGTTCTATACTGAATAATTTTTGCTGTTGCTGAAACTGTTGTTTGTAAGCAGCGCTATTAATTGTAGAAGCTTCTTTTTGTTTAAATTGATTAACCGCACCAGTTAATCCGTTTAACATACTTATTGAAAGCCTGCATTCTTCTGCTGCACGTAAAAGGTTATGTGTTTTTATATCTGCATTCAATCTTTTATTACTGGAATCTGTGTAATTATTTATTAAAGAATCATTCTTGGTAATAAGTTTATTAACCATTGCATCAAGCTGCAAACCGGTAAATGCTATGGTCATAATTTTTAGTGACGGCCATTCATGCTTGCCATCAAACAAGATCAAATGATGTCTTGTTAATGTTTGATCAAGCGCATTGTTTAACGCAACAAGATCAGTCATATTCATATCGCCTTTACCTGCAATACCAGTAAACGAAAAATTAAAATTACCCGCAGTTGCTTCGTCAGGTAAACCAGCACCACTAGCAATTACCGCTTTTATTTCGTTATGATGCAACGCTATATAACTTGCCACCTTTGCGCCACCGGAAAATCCACAGGTATAAATTCTGTTTACGTCGAACCTTATTTTGCTTCGCGTATCATTAAACAAATTACTCCAGATATTTTCAGTCGTTGTCCAATCATTTCCGTTCTTTGAATTATTGCTGCCAACCATTATAAACCCATAAGCATCTGCCAAACTCTTATATTTTTTTAAAGGCAACGCACCAGCAGCATGCGGATCAAAAAAATAAATCACTGGCAGCGTATATTTTTTGTATTGTTGAGGAATGTACAAAGCGTATGATTGTGATGCATCATTTTTACAAACAACATTAGCATATGTTTTTTCTGTTTGAAATGAATCTTCTGTTGGCGCTGGTGTTGCAATCACAGTATCGCTGATGGCTGCATTTTCATTGTTGGTGCTTTGTTTATTTGCACAAGCTAAACTCCATATTGGAAAAAATAAATAAACAAGTT
>CAZZXW010000473.1:0-1816 GCA_964658095.1 uncultured Parafilimonas sp.
ATAGCAATTAGTTAGAGATTCAATCACAGTCCCGATTTTCATCGGGACTTTTCTTTTATTTTGGGTCAGTGATACGCATTAATCTTTGGAGCAGTCCACGTAACATTTCAACTGCAATGATGTATGCATTTGCACAACGCAATGATACCATTGTTTTCGATGAACCTTTGTATGCGTATTATCTTTCAGTTACAAACAGTGATCATCCAGGCAAAGAAGAAATTTTACAGGCACAGGAAAATGATGCGCAAAAAGTTATCAATAAAATTATTTTAGGAGATCATAATAGGCCTGTTGCATTTTTCAAACAGATGACACATCATCTTGTTGATGTTAATCTTGATTTTCTTTCGCAAACAAAAAATATCATCTTCATTCGCGATCCGAAACAAATTATTGCATCATATGCACAGGTAAGAAAAGAAGTAACAATGGCTGATGTTGGCATCGAAAAGCAATGGAATCTTTTCAATCATCTTACAAAAAATAAATTGCATTGTGTTGTGCTTGATTCAAATGAACTATTAAAATCGCCCAAAAATATGTTGCAGCAACTCTGTACTAATTTGATTATTGATTTTGATGAAGCGATGTTACATTGGCCGGTCGGTGCAAAACCTTATGATGGCGTTTGGGCAAAGTATTGGTATGATGGTGTACACCAATCAACAGGTTTTCAAAAACAAAAAACAAGCAACAGAACTTTACCGGCTTATCTTAAACCTTTATATGAAGCAAGTAAAATTTACTATGATCAATTGTATCCGTATTCAATAAAAGCTGGTTAAACTCTTTAACTTAGTCTGATAATTGCTTGTATGAATAAAATGTTTTTTTCAGTATTAATGCTACTTGGTTTTTTATCAGGTTGCAATAATCAAACTCAATCAACTATGACTTCAACTACAGATACTTCAAACTTAGACAGAAAATGGTGGAAGGAAGCAGTGGTATATCAAATTTATCCGCGCAGTTTTAAAGACAGTGATGGTGATGGTGTAGGCGATTTAAAAGGCATTACTTCAAAGCTTGATTATATAAAAAGTTTAGGCATTGATGTCATCTGGCTAAACCCAATATTTTCATCACCAAATGGTGATAATGGATATGACATTAGTGATTATCAAAACATCATGCAGCAGTTCGGAACAATGGATGATTTCAATGCTTTGCTTAAAGGCATGCATGATCGTGGATTGAAACTGGTAATGGATTTGGTAGTTAATCATAGCAGCGATCAGCATGAATGGTTTAAACAATCACGCAGTTCAAGAACAAATCCTTATCGCGATTATTATCATTGGTGGCCTGCAGAAAAAGGCAAGCCCGCAAAGCGTTACAGCTTTTTTGATATAAACAGCGACGCGTGGAAATATGATACGTTAACGAATGCTTATTACTTACATTACTTCGGAGATTTTCAACCGGATCTTAATTGGGAAAATCAAAAACTGCGGGAAGAAATTTTTAGCATGATGAAGTTTTGGTTTGATAAAGGTGTTGATGGTTTTAGAATGGATGTGATTCCTTTCATTTCAAAAGACACAACCTTTCCGCCATTGCCCGCAGAATATAACGGCGACTTTATAAAGTATTATGCACATGGTCCGCACATGCATGATTATTTGCAGCAAATGAATAAAGAAGTTTTGAGCAAGTATGATGTGATGACCGTTGCAGAAGGCATTGGTATTTCAACAGATGATGCAAATTTGTTGGTTGATTCTGATCGCCATGAGCTAAAAATGCTGTATCATTTTGAAGGCATGGGTTTAGGCTTATTGCCGGATCAATTTAAAGTACCTGATCCAAAAGG
>CAZZXW010000474.1:0-1811 GCA_964658095.1 uncultured Parafilimonas sp.
TAACATTACTTTGCCTTCATGTTTGCATGCAGACAAATTTTACTCACACAGTTTCGTAATTATAGTTTTAGTCAATTCAGTTTTACAAAAAATATTATTGGCATTAGCGGAAAAAATGGTAGCGGCAAAACAAATTTATTAGATGCTATTTATTATTTGTGTTTTACGAAAAGCAGTTTTAACCGGCCCGATAATCAAAGCGTAAAAGAAGGCAATGCAGGTTTTCGTATTGAAGGAAGTTTTTATAAGAACGATGAGCACAATAAAGTTGTTTGTGTGCTGCGCGAAAATAACCGCAAAGAGTTTTCTATAAACGATGAGCCATATCAACGATTCTCAGAACACATTGGTAAGTTTCCGTGCATTATGATTGCGCCGGATGATGTTTCCATAATTACAGAAGGCAGCGAAGAACGCAGAAAGTTTATTGATACATTACTTTCTCAATTGCAGCATGATTATCTTGACCAGTTAATATCATACAATAAAATTTTACAGCAACGCAACAGCTTTTTAAAATTTGCCGCAGAAAGAAATAGTTATGATGAGCAATTACTTGATGTGTTAAACAAGCAATTGCTTGATGCAGGCAACTTTATTTATGAACGAAGAAGAATGTTTTTGAATAACTTTTTGCCACAGGTTTTACAACAATATATTTTAATTGCTGATCAGGATGATAAACTTACGTTGCAATATGAAAGCCAGTTGAATAACCAGTTTTTTGAAGAACTGCTGATGCAAAATTTACAGCGCGATCTGTATTTGCAACGCACAGGCATTGGTATCCATAAAGATGATGTGCTGATTGAATTACATGAATCAAATTTTAAAAACATTGCATCGCAAGGCCAACGCAAAAGTTTATTGTTTGCACTTAAGCTTGCCGCATTTGAAACATTAAAAAGCAACAAAGGCTTTGCTCCGATTTTGTTATTGGATGATGTGTTTGAAAAGCTTGATGAAAACCGCATGCAGAATCTGCTTCAATACGTTTGTATTAAAACCGATGCGCAGGTTTTTATTACTGATACGCATAAAGAAAGATTACAACAAGCTTTTATGAAGATTGGCAAAGATTATGACTTGATTGAACTATAATTTTGTTTGGATGAAAAGATCATTACTTTTTAGTTTTTGCTTTTTGTTTTTTAGTTCAGTGTTTGCACAACATAAAACAGTATTTACACATGCAGATACTTTACGTGGCAGCATTACATCTGAACGTGCATGGTGGGATGTGTTGCGATATGATATAACTGTAAAGCCGGATTATGCGAGTAAAACGATTGAGGGAATAAATACAATCATGTATTCTGTAGTTGGTGGTAGCGCATTTGCTAATTATGCAAAAGAAGCAACTATGCAAATTGATTTGCAATCCCCTCTTACAATTGACAGCGTTATTCAAAATCATCAACCACTACACTTTAATAAATTTGATTCTAATGCTTGGGTTGTAACCATAAAGCCAATTGAACCATTAAAAAGATATATCACAATTTATTACCACGGCACACCACGAGAAGCAGTTCGGCCACCATGGGATGGCGGATGGATCTGGAAAAAAGATGCACAGGGCAGGCCATGGATGAGCGTTGCTTGTCAAGGTCTTGGTGCCAGCGTTTGGTATCCCTGTAAAGATATTCAAAGTGATGAACCGAATAATGGCGCATCTTTATCCATCATAGTTCCTGATACATTAATGGCTGTTGGCAATGGCCGCTTAACATCAACACAAAAAAATAATGACGGCACAACAACCTATAAATGGGAAGTAAAAAATCCGATCAACAATTATAACATCGTTC
>CAZZXW010000475.1:0-1785 GCA_964658095.1 uncultured Parafilimonas sp.
GTACCATGTATATGTTTTGCAATTTTGTCATTTTTTACCCACAATTTTTATTATCACTTATTTAAACATTTATTACAATATCAATGTAAAAAGAACTAAATTCATTATTTAAAGTCCCATATGAATAAAGAAGGTGCTATAATAATCATCGAAGATAATGGAGATGATCAGTTTATAATTACAGAAATCTTAGGCAGTCTTGATTACCGTAATTTAGAGATAATGACAAACTTTATTGTGTAACGTTTGCTGTTATTTATTGGATAGATTTATACATAAGAGAAGAATACAAAAAGACTATTTTAGATAGTGTGAGCAAGGCACAAGTATGCCAGCCACAAAAGTTAAGCGGCATACTTGCGCCGGGAAGAAGGTGCAACAGCAAAGGGACATTGCGGCTTACTTACTGCTCATCTTCTTCACCTCCTCAATCACTGCATTTTTTCTTTAATGAGTTCTTTTAAAAATTTATTCTACATTGCTTTTTATTGTTAACAATAAAAACATCTTAATGAAAGCGATTGCCTGCATATTGGTTTATATTATTATGGTAAGTTTTACTTATAAAAACGATTCCCTTATAAAAGTTCATTCAACTGGTTCAAAGAGAGGTTGCACCATATTAAAAAATTCAGATGGAAGTAACATCTCTGTAAAACTTACCGGTGGCGCCAATGCAGGTACTTACACAGCCACAAGCGCCGACCCTACATGTAGCCGTGGCTACTCCGGAACCAATTCATTTGGCAATCAATACTCCGTTGATGGAAAAAAAGATAAAGAATTTTCCAGCCTTCAATTGATAGTGGATAATTATGATTCAGCAAAAGCAGGTACTGATCAGTTTATGGTTACCGTTAGTTTTGGTAAATTAGATGAAGGCAATTCTTACACGATAAGCGGTCTTGATAATGGAGTAAAGAAAGGAAGTGGAAAACTAAGCATAAAAGAATCAGGCAGCGCAACTATTGTTACACTTGCCGGTACAACAGCAGATGGTGTAGCAATAACAGCTACAATTACTTGCAATTCAGTTGTTAAATAACACGCTGTTTTAAGCTTTACTTTTAGTAATAAATATTATTAACCACCGTGAACTACCAAAACAAAATAAGTTTATGATATGGCAACCTTTGCTTAAAAGCCGCGTAGTAAAAAAAACATATTTCATATGTACTTACCTGTGTTTATTGGTTTTCGTTGCATCATCGCAAAACAACAGCAATGAAAATAACTGGACCGGAACCATAACCTATGTATCTACTTTACGCACACACCACGCAGCCCCTTACAGCGACTTTATTTATAAGATGTGGAATCATTTTTATGAACAGCGTATGGAAGCGAAGCTTATAAACAGTAAAGGAACAGCTACGTTTGATGTATCATTAATAGATACCAATTACAATCGTGAAAAGGAAGGCAGCAGGATAATCGAACAATGGGAAACAGAAAAAGGAAGTGCTGCAGGCAGTGCCGATGCACAGGTAAGTATTTTTATCGATCAATCTGCTAAAACCTATTCAATTGAAGTTCCTATACCTGCAGCAACAGGAAATAAAATCAAAACTATTAAATGCAATGGTTGCGGCCAGCCTGACGCAGCTCCTGTTACAAGCAGCATGGGTGAAGATGAAACCAGTATTATGGTAGAAAGTGAAAAATTAGGCGTGAATCCCAATATTCTAACAGGCAAAAAAACAGAACGCAAGCAAATAGATAATGGTGAAGGTGAAGAGATAATTACAACCCAATGGAAGTTTACAAGAGTAATAAATTGATATT
>CAZZXW010000476.1:0-1715 GCA_964658095.1 uncultured Parafilimonas sp.
GATATGAGCCGTATCATGGAAATACGCAAGCAACATAAAGATGCATTTAATAAAGCACATGGCGTTAATCTTGGCTTCATGAGTTTTTTTACAAAAGCATGTTCTATTGCTTTGAATGAATGGCCATCTGTAAATGCATACATTGATGGAGATGAATTAGTGTTTCATGATTATGCTGATATAAGTATTGCTGTAAGCACACCGCGTGGGTTAACGGTGCCTGTTATACGCAACGTGGAAAGCTTAAGCATGGCTGATATTGAAAAGAAAGTTATCGAGCTTGCAGGTAAAGCAAGAGACAGCAAACTGACTGCAGAAGATTTGCAAGGCGGAACATTTACTATAACGAATGGCGGCGTGTTTGGTAGCTTGATGAGTACACCGATTATCAATCTACCGCAAAGCGCAATTCTGGGTATGCATAAAATTCAGGAACGCCCGATGGCAGTAAACGGACAAGTTGTTATTAAGCCAATGATGTATGTTGCCTTAAGTTATGATCATCGCATAATTGATGGCAGAGAAAGTGTTGGCTTTTTAGTTCGTGTAAAAGAATTACTTGAAAATCCTGAACTGTTGTTGTTTAGTAAAGATCCAATTAAAGCTTTGCTTGAATTATAATTAAACCTGATTACTATTTCCTTAGCTTCCTGATTTTTTTCTTTGCATAAATAAAATATGCAGTAAGAATTATAACCACTACAAAAGCAAGTATACGCCAGGCATGATTTGAAGAACTCTCGGTAAAATGTATGGCATGCGTATCACCAATTAATATCATGTTTGCCCAATAATAAGGCAGCAGTTTATCATTACCGGAATTAGTTTGAATGAAGTAAAGTTTTGCCTTCTGCAGCGCTTCATCTTTGTTCATGCCTTCAGATAAATACTGGTTAAACTTTTCTGAAATTGTATAAATAGTTTGTTCATCTGCCTTCCATAATGTTGCAGCAACAGAAGTAATACCAGCTATTGAAAAGCCTCTTGCCAAACTATAAATTCCTTCCCCTGTCGCCACTTTGCCAACATTAGTTTGGCAGGCGCTTAATAAAACCAGTTTCGTTGCAGGGTTATTCAGTAATTGTAATTCTGATAAATGAATCAGCGAATCGTACATGTAAAGTACAGGTTCATTATCTGTTGTATCGCCATGAGCATGTGAGAAAATATTTATTATTGAATAAGAACAGGCATACTTAAAAAAATTATTACGCGTAGCATTTTGATAGGTGAACAGTTTATTACTGCTGTAAGGCCTGGCTGCATCATGTAAAGCAGTTGCTGCATTTTTTAAATCCTGCACATTAAGATACGGCTGAAATGTTACAGGCGCAAAGCCAAGAAAATTTCCTACTGCCGTTGCATTATTAAACAGCTTTAGTAAAAAACGTGCTGAATAAACATAGCTAAAGCTGTAATCATTCAGCAAAAAATATTTGCCTGTTTTATTTGTGCACAAAGCTTCAAAGGGAATTACAATATTATCAGTACAAATAATTACGCTTCCTTTTGGTAATTGTAATGGTTGAAAAATACTTGTATAAATTGAATTAGATAATGCAGCAAAATAATTGTACTTGCTATTTAATGCTTCTTTGTTTGAACACATTTGTAAATAATCAGTAAGCTTTTCTTTATTAAAATCTTTTTGTGCAAGCCGAATAAGTTTTGTGTTGTTTGAAGTAACTGCCAGGATATACGTTACTGTATCATTA
>CAZZXW010000477.1:0-1713 GCA_964658095.1 uncultured Parafilimonas sp.
AAGCAGCAGCTTGTGGTATGCTATAACTAATGCTTGTTGAACTGGTAAATGGATTAGGAACATTCTGCGCTAACGATGCAGATGATAAAACAGTTGACTGTTGATTGTTTGCTGTTGACAGATCAGCGATCATTGCTTTAAGTTCATCAATCTGGCTTTGCAGGTTTGCATTTACCTGTTGCTGTTGTTTCAATGCAGAATCTTTTGAAGCATTCATCTCCTGCATGCCTTTAATAATGATCGGGATTAATTCTGTGTAATTAACAGCTTTGAAGTTTATCACCTCATTTGTTCTTGCCACCCTGCGTTTAGGCAGGCTTGCAGTATGCGAAGAATCCAATGGTTCTTCAGGTGTAATGATTGCCTTATCAACATCAAACCTTGAAGTTTTTACAACACCTGGCAACAGCTTTTCAACGTCTTGTGCAATCAAACCATAATGCTGGCCCTGTGGTAGATTCATCAGTTTATAATTACTGTCTTGCCTATAGTTGTAATGTTTTGGTTTAAGTTGATTGATGATGCTCATGGCACTCGTCATGTCTTTAATATTTTGTTTCAGCTTTTCATCAGACCCAACATAATTGCCGCTTGAATAAACATCACCTACAAAAAAACCACCATATTCCGCACTATTGCCTGTGCGGCCATATACACCAAGATCATTAACTGAAACGCCTGAAACGCCATATCCACCCTGTACATCAGCTTCGCCAAAAACCCCTACACCAACACCACCTTCATAACCATAAACACCTTCGTTATAACCACCGGCATCATAACCTTCAACACCTACACCGCTTTTGTTATAAAAATAACCTGCATATCCATTATTAGTATAAGCATATACAGCTTTGCCGGTATCTGTGTATGCATATACGCCGTCAGCATGCCCATAAGCTGCTACAGCAGTACCAGTGGAAGTATTAGCATATATAGCGTCAGTAGAACCATAAGCTACTAACCCGTAAACACTTTTCACGCCATTACCTGCATATACAGTACCGCCCCACGGATTCAATTGCAAATTGGTATATGTGCCATTGTACCTGGCTTGTACCTGGTAATAATCTATGCCAAGGTTATAACTGCTTATGTCACCAATAACAGCATAACCGGGATTAGCTAACGAAAGTATGTTGCCGCCATTAACATTTAATACACCGGAAGGGGTTGTAGTACCAATGCCTACACTTGCCGTAGCAGGCGCATTATTATAGGCGCTTACGCTGCCCAGTATTACGCAGTTGCTGCAGTTTGCATAAGCATTGCTACCAATAGCAGTTGCATTAGCAGCTGAACTATTTACATCTGCATGATAACCAATGCCGGTATTACTATAGCCTGATGTGCTGCTGTACAAAGCTTTGCTGCCCACTGCAACATTGCTGCCGCCGGTATTTACATATAAAGTTGAATCGCCGATGGCAACAGATTGGTTGCCGGTTTTATTGCTGTACAAAGCCTTGATGCCCACAGCTATGTTTGAATAACCGGTGGTGTTTGTATACAGTGCTTTAGCGCCGCTTGCAATATTGTTACTGCCAGTTGTGTTTAAATATAGAGCCTGCATGCCTGTTGATACATTACTGTTACCGGTAGTTGTACTGTATAGTGATTGATATCCGAATGCAGTATTGTTATCACCTGTGGTGTTTTTATACAATGCGAATGAACCAATTGCTGTAACTCTTGAAGCCGTTGTGTTATTAT
>CAZZXW010000478.1:0-1286 GCA_964658095.1 uncultured Parafilimonas sp.
AAGTATTAAAAACACCTTTGGAAGATCTTGATCTTTCAGTACGTGCATTTAATTGTTTGAAAGCTGCAAAAATTAACAGCTTAAGCGAGTTAGTGCAATATGAACAAGAAGATTTGATGAAATTCCGCAACTTCGGCCAAAAATCTTTAAGTGAAATTGAACAGGTGCTTGGCGAAAGAGGCTTGCATTTTGGAATGGATTTAAGCAAGATGGGTTTGGATGATATCAATTAAAATTACTATTAGCAAATGGCTAATAGTATTCATAACAGTCTTGTAATTCCTGACACGGTACAAGGCTAAAAAACAAAAGTCATGCGTCACGGAGATAAAATAAAAAATTTAAGTCGTACAAAATCGCATAGGGATGCGTTGCTGGCAAATCTTGGCAGCCAGCTAATTGTAAACAAACGTATTGTTACTACACTCGCAAAAGCAAAATCTTTGCGCACTTATGTTGAGCCTTTAATTACAAAAACGCGTAAAGGTGAGAGCCAGGAACAGATCATGCACCAGCATCGCGTAGTGTTTAGCTATTTAAAAGATAAACATGCAGTAAAAGAGTTGTTTACCGTTGTTGCGCCAAAAGTTTCCGGTCGCCCGGGCGGTTATACAAGAATTATAAAGCTTGGAACACGTATCGGTGATAATGCTGAGCTTGCTATGATAGAGCTGGTTGATTTTAATGATGTATATAATAAAGAAACAGCAACAACAGTTGAAGCTGGTAAAAGAACGCGTCGTGGTCGTGGTGGTAAGAAACCTGCTGAGTCTAAAACAACTCAACCTGCTGAAGTTGCAAATGAAACTCCTGCTGTTGAACCAACAACACAGGCACCTGTTGAAAGCGAATCAAATATTGAAAAAGGTACAGAAGAATAAAATTTTATAGAACATCTTAAAAGGCAAAATCATTATGATTTTGCCTTTTTGTTTTATCATACTTGTTAGCGACCAGTTTAAAGATACTGTATTGCATCTATCGTTAGTTTTTGTAAAATTTGCACATATAAAAAAGAATTATGTAAGTTTAGTTTCGAAATGCTGTTAAATAGTTTAATCGCTGAACCGGTTAAATACAGCTTTATAAACAACATCATCTTTAATCATTTAATAACAACTTCATTATGAAAACAAAATCTACACATGTTATTGTAATCATTACATTCTTATTTACATCACTCAATTTACATGCACAAAACTGGTTAACTACTGGTAACAGCGGAACAAATTCTAATACCAATTTTTTAGGTACAAAAGACAGCGCCTCACTTGTATTCAGAACAT
>CAZZXW010000478.1:1296-1691 GCA_964658095.1 uncultured Parafilimonas sp.
AAAGAACGAATGCGTATTTCTTATACAGGTAGAGTTGGCATAGGAACAAAGTCACCAACGCAGGCACTTGATGTGCATGGTAATATAAATTCAGATGCGGCTGTATATGCAAGTAAAATTGGAATTGGTACAACATCACCAACACAGGCACTGGATGTACATGGAAATATTAATTTAACTGGTGCTTTATACTTTCCTGTACCTTCTAGTACTGCAGAGATAAACGCTGATGATTTCGGCTTATATCTTAATGCTCCAAACCAAGGAAGTGTTGTTGTCGGGCCTTACCAATCCTCTACAGCATTGGATGTTAGCTCAGGCGAGAACGCTATTGCTGCATATTCAACTGATATTACGATTTATAGCGTTTGTGATCACCCGCATCCGATGGACTT
>CAZZXW010000479.1:0-1683 GCA_964658095.1 uncultured Parafilimonas sp.
GTCCGCATTATCCTTTGTCAATTATTCAATATTTAAAAGATAAGATAAATTTAAACAGCGATTGGATTATTGCAGATATTGGATCAGGCACAGGTATTTCAACCAAATTATTTATTGAAAATAATAATACAGTGTATGCAGTTGAACCTAATGAAGCGATGCGTCAAAAGGCAGAGCAATTATTTTCAGGTAACCATAAAGTTATAAGTGTTAGTGCAACCGCCGAAAGCACTTCACTCAAAAATAATAGTATTGATATGATTATTGCCGGGCAGGCATTTCATTGGTTTGATCTAGAAAAAGTAAAGAAAGAATTTGCACGTATCGCCAAAAAAGATTCATGGTTAATGTTGTTCTGGAATGTACGTGATACGAATGAAGATTTTGCAGCAGAATATGAAACATTACTGCTTACTTATGGAAAAGATTATACCGAAGTAAAAAGAAGCAATGTGATGAAAAAAGAAATTATGGATGCATTTTTTCTTCCGTGTAATTATGAAACTGTTGAATTTGAAAACAACCAGTTAATGGATTATCAGTTAGTAGAAGGTAGGTTGCTTTCCGCATCATACATTCCTTCAAAGCAAGAAGCAAACTATAATTTAATGCTTGAAGATTTGCTTTCTCTTTTTAATAAACATGCAAACAATGGTAAGCTTTTGCTTAAGAATACAACGCAGCTTTATCTCGGAAGAATTAACTGCAGTTAAGCTTTAAAATTCTTCATAAGCTTCCAGCTAATTATCAATCCTGCAACTGCACCTGCAAGTAAAAACTTAGAACTTGTGTCTTTCACCTTCATGCCATCAACATATTTCTTTTCTGGCAGTGGCATATAAACAGATGGATTATCTTCTCTTAAACCCATTTGTAAAACTTGCGCCATGTGCAAGGCTTTGCGGTTTGTTTCCTGTTCAATTTGTTCGCGGCAACTAAAACCATCTGCAATTATTAATGTAGTATCAGCCGCTTTGCGCACAGCAGGCAATAACACTCTTTCGCCTGCTTTAATAGATACATCATAAGGTTCACCTTTTTCATAACCAAAACCACCTGCAAGCCCGCAACAACCGGAATCAAGTACGTTTGCATCCAGGCCTGTTTTTTTTATGATTGCATTATCAGCATTAAATTTCATGATGGCTTTATGATGGCAATGACCGTGCACAACTGCTTTCTGTAACATCTTTGGTACTTTAAAGCCAGGTGCTTTTTTTTCTAAAAATTCAGCGAGTGTAAACACATTTTTATTCAAACGTTTTGCATCATAATTTTCAGGAAACAGGTTCAGCAACTCGTCCTTAAAAACAGAAACACAACTGGGTTCCAAACCAACAATGGGAACATCATTTCTTATTTCTTTTTGCAGCGTATGCATTATATCAACCAACATTGCTTTAGCCTGGTTTAACATCCCAAAATCATACAAAGGTCTGCCGCAACACATCGATTTTTTTGGAACGATAACTTCAAAGCCTGCAGCTTCCAATACTTCAACACCTGCAACCAATGTTTCAGGTAAAAAATAATTATTAAATGTATCAGCCCAAAGAATAACAGTTGGCTTTGGGCTTTGAGCCTTGAGCTTTGAGCGTTTGAAAAACCATTCTTTAAATGTTACATCAGCATACTTCGGCATTTTTCTTTTTTGATCAACGCCTGCCAACGCTTTTACAATGT
>CAZZXW010000480.1:0-1679 GCA_964658095.1 uncultured Parafilimonas sp.
TTCAACTTATGAGATTATCAGGCCTGAAGATGTTGGTGCTGATGGAAGTAAAATAATTCTTACCGCAAGAAGTGGCAGAAGTGCATTGGCGCATCGTTTCCAAAAAATTGGTTATGCTTTTAACCGCAACGATGTTGATGTTTTGTATAAAGAATTTTTAGTCGTCGCAGATAAAAAAAAGGAAGTAAAAGACGAAGACTTGCACGAGTTGGCAAAAGCTTATCAAAGTGGAACTCCGGTTTTAAATAGTGAAGAAGAAATAGCAGCATCTCACTCGTAAATTTTTAATTTTCATGGCAAAAACATTATTTGAAAAGATTTGGGAAAAACATATTGTAAAACAAATTGAAGGTGGACCTTCTGTTTTATATATTGATAAACATTTCATTCATGAAGTAACAAGCCCACAGGCTTTTAAAGGTTTAGAACAACGTGGCCTTAAGGTGTTTCGTCCGCAACAGGTTGTTGCAACCGCAGATCATAATGTTCCAACGCTTGAACAACATCTCCCGATCAAAGAAGAATTATCGCGCATACAAGTTCAAACATTAAAAGAGAACTGTGAAAAATTTGGTATCGAATTATATGGCTTGGGTCATCCGTTTCAGGGCATCGTTCATATCATTGGCCCCGAGCTTGGCATAACGCAACCGGGCATGACGATTGTTTGCGGCGATAGCCATACATCAACACACGGCGCATTCGGTACCATTGCATTTGGCATCGGTACAAGTGAAGTAGAAATGGTTTTGGCAACACAATGCCTCATGCAATCAACACCAAAACTGATGCGCATAAATGTGGATGGTGAATTAAACAAAGGCGTTGTTTCAAAAGATATAATTCTTAATATTATTTCAAAAATATCTTCCAGCGGCGCTACCGGTTATGCCGTTGAATATGCAGGAAGTGCCATAAGAAATTTAAGTATGGAAGCCCGCATGACCATTTGCAATATGAGCATTGAAATGGGTGCACGTTGCGGCATGATCGCGCCTGATGAAACAACATTCAAATATATAAAAGGAAGAAGGTTTGCTCCGCAAGGTGAAGCGTGGGATAAAGCGTTGGCTTACTGGAAAACTTTATACAGTGATGATGATGCAAAATTTGATACAGAATTAAACATTAAAGCAGAAGACATAGAACCGATGATAACTTATGGAACAAACCCCGGGATGGGCATTGGTATAAGTGGCCATGTTCCGGTGTTAAACGAGGTTGATATAAAAGACAAACCATCTTACGAAAAGAGTTTGAATTATATGGGAATAGAACCTGGCGCTTCAATGAAAGGTAAAAAAGTAGATTATGTTTTTATCGGCAGTTGCACTAATGCCCGCATTGAAGATTTAAGAATGGTAGCATCTTTTGTAAAAGGAAAACATAAAGCAAATGGCGTTGAAGTGTGGGTGGTTCCAGGTTCTAAACAAGTAGAAAAACAAGCGATGGAAGAAGGGATAAATACAATTTTTGAAGAAGCGGGATTTCTATTAAGGCAACCAGGTTGCTCTGCCTGTTTGGGTATGAATGAAGATAAAATTCCTGCAGGTAAATATTGCATTTCAACAAGCAACAGAAACTTTGAAGGCAGGCAAGGCCCAAATGCAAGAACATTTTTAGCAAGCCCTTTAACGGCTGCTGCGGCAGCAATTACAGGCGAGGTAAGCGATGTAAGA
>CAZZXW010000481.1:0-1666 GCA_964658095.1 uncultured Parafilimonas sp.
GTTTTATTATTTCATAGGTTGAATTATCTTTTAAAAACCCATCTTGGTGAATACCGCTTGAATGTGCAAATGCATTACTGCCAACTATTGCTTTGTTTGGCTGAACAGGCATGCGCATTGTATCGCTTACCAAACGGCTCATCGGGTTTAACTGTTCTGTTTTTATGTTAGTATAATAACCAAGATAAGCGTGTTGCTTCATCACCATTACAACTTCTTCTAACGAAGTGTTGCCGGCACGTTCTCCCAAACCATTTATGGTACATTCAATTTGCCCGGCACCTGCAATAACACCTGCAATTGAATTAGCGGTTGCTAATCCTAAATCATTGTGGCAATGACACGAGATAGTTGCTTTATCAATGTTTGGAACATTATTAATTAAGTAAGCTATTTTATCTCCGTATTGATGCGGCAAACAATAGCCGGTTGTATCAGGAATATTCACAACAGTTGCGCCTGCTTTTATAACGGCTTCAATAACTCTTGCGAGGTAATCATTATCTGTGCGGCCTGCATCTTCAGCATAAAACTCAATATCATCAACATAATTTTTAGCCCACTTTACACATTGAATGGCACGTTGTAAAATTTCGTCTCTTGTAGAATTAAATTTTGATTTAATATGCGAATCTGATGTGCCGATGCCAGTATGAATGCGTGGATGTTTTGCATATCTTAATGCTTCACCGGCAGCCTGAATATCTTTTTCAACAGCACGGCTTAAACCGCAAACCGTTGCATGCTGAATAACTTTTGATATCTCTTCAACAGAAGCAAAATCACCCGGGCTTGAGATAGGAAACCCGGCTTCAATAATATCAACGCCTAACTCTTCAAGTGCTAAAGCCAACTCAATTTTTTCAGAAGCATTTAGTTTGCAACCAGGCACCTGTTCGCCATCTCTCAACGTTGTATCAAAGATGTTAATCTTTTTTGTTTGCATAGCGTTTTTGTTAGAATGAACACAGCATTTAATTTTAATTGCGGTTGATTTACTAATTTGCTGTGCTGTTGCTAAAATTACAATGGCATAAGCAACATAACAAATCAATTTAAGCAGCAGTTTACGGTTTTAATTAGAAGGCTTATTAGCTGAAAGCCTTACCTGCAAAGCGTTTGCGTTAAAATTAATTACGATGGCTAACCGCAATACAGACGAATTATTTCAATTGATAAAATCTTTAAGCAAGCCCGAAAAACGCTTGTTCAAATTACATTCTAAACGTGGTGCAGGCAATGATGAGCTTAAGATAATTGCTTTATTTGACGCTTTGGATGCAATGCATGAATATGATGAAGAAAAACTGTTGCGTAAAAATCCATCCATACAAAAACAACAGCTTTCTAACATGAAAGCTTATTTATACAGGCAACTACTTACAAGCATTTCTCATGCATCAGATGACGTAGAAATTCAACTAAGCGAGCAACTAATGTTTGCCCGCATGTTATACAACAAAGGCTTGTATATGCAGGCTTTAAAAACACTGGATAAAGTAAAATCTTCAGCAAAAAATTATAACCAGAACACATACCGGTTACAGGCATTGATCTTTGAAAAGAAAATTGAATCAATGCACATAACACGAAGCATTGAAGGCAGGTCGGGCGATTTATCCCATGAATCAAATGAGGTAAACCGGCGGTTATTTTTATTGAGTAA
>CAZZXW010000482.1:0-1665 GCA_964658095.1 uncultured Parafilimonas sp.
CTGCATTAATGTGGAGCCGTAACTGCGCCACAGCTTATATCATGAAACAATTAAGCGGTTCCAATGATGTGCAGGGTGCACAGCGCTTTGTTGAATTTTTAAAAAACTGTAATGTTCAAACAAGCAAGATAGATCCATATCCATCTATTGCATTAGGCGCATGTGAAATATCATTGTTTGAAATGCTGCAGGCATACAGCATGTTTCCCGGCCGTGGATTTAATGTAAAGCCAATGTACACTATACGTATTGAAGACAAGAATGGCAACGTGCTTGAAACCAATACACCGCAACGCAAAGAAATTATTAGCGATGTAACGGCATATTATATCATCAGCATGATGCAGGGCGTTGTGCGTTCAGGTACAGGCAGGCGCATGTGGAGTTATGGTGTTAACGGTGCCATTGCAGGCAAAACAGGAACAACTAATGATAACAGTGATGCCTGGTTTATGGGTTACACGCCGCAGTTATTATGTGGTGTTTGGTCTGGTTGTGATGATCGTTTTATTCGCTTTAGCAATACAACAAACGGGCAAGGCGCTTCTGCGGCTTTGCCGGTGTGGGCTTATTTTTATAATAAGGTAGAACATGATAAAACATTGCCCTATTCAGATACTTCAGACTTTGCCAAACCCGATGTTGGCATTGATGAACCTAACTATGATTATATAAATAACTCACAGATGGATTTAGGTGCACAAGGCACTGATGTAGGCAATGGTCAATCGCAGGATTATGACCAGGGTTATGACAATACCAATCCACAAAACATCACGCCGGAAAGCAGTACAAAAAATTTGAACAGCAGTGATGATTATGCTTCGCCGGTTGGTGATGATGCAAAGCCAGTGAATGATAATGGTAAGCCATCAAATAAAAACAACAACAACAAACAACCAATGGATACATCGCATAAACCAAAAGCTGTTATGCCTAAGAAAGATGTTCCTCCTAATAAATAATATCCTCAAGCAAAAAAATGTTCACGGGAATTATTGAAGCAACCGGAAAAATTATTTCAATTGAATCTAATGGTTCAAATAAAAGCTTTTGGATTGAATCATCTATATCAAATGAATTAAAGATTGATCAAAGTGTTAGCCATGATGGTGTTTGTTTAACGGTTGAAGCTGTCTCTAGTAACATGCATCGCGTTACTGCAATTGAAGAAACATTGATCAAAACAAACCTTAGCAGTAAACAAAATGATGATGAAATTAATTTAGAGCGTTGTATGCAAATGAATGGCAGGATTGATGGTCATATTGTCCAAGGCCATGTTGATGCGACTGCAACCTGCATTAACGTTGAAGAAAAAAATGGAAGCTGGGAATATTTATTTCAAGTTCCGGATCAATTCAAACATCTTATTATTGAAAAAGGCTCAGTTTGTTTAAACGGGATTTCGCTCACTTCATTTAACATACAACAAAACATTTTTAAAGTTGCTATTATTCCGTATACATATCAGCATACAAATATTCATTTTGTACAAAAAGGTTCAGTTGTAAATATTGAGTTTGATATGATAGGAAAATACCTGGCAAGGTTCCGCGAAGTATTTAGCAAATGAACTTCTTACATTTTTGTAGGTTTGCCGCTCTTAATTTGATCCATGAAAAGTATTAACTGGAAAAAAATAATACCGCATCTTATTGCTAT
>CAZZXW010000483.1:0-1661 GCA_964658095.1 uncultured Parafilimonas sp.
GAAATATCTTTCAATGGAAAAGATAAAATAAGCGACGCTGGTATAATAATGAAAGCATTGGTCTATCATTCACCCGGCAAGAAAGCATGGGAAGCCAAACCAAAACCAACACTGGTAAAACCGACTGATGCCATCATAAGAATTTTAAAAACTACCATCTGTGGAACGGACCTGCATATCATGAAAGGTGATGTACCCACAGTAACTGACGGCCGAATTATTGGTCATGAAGGTGTTGGTATAATCGAAGAAGTTGGTAGCTCTGTAAGCAATTTTAAAACAGGCGATCATGTTATTATTTCCTGCATTACATCCTGCGGCAAATGCGATTATTGTAAGAAAGGCATGTACTCACATTGCTCAGATGGCGGTTGGATATTGGGCAATCTTATCGACGGTACACAGGCAGAATATGTACGCATACCCCATGCAGATAACAGCCTTTATCTAATTCCCGCGGGTGCAGATGAAGAAGCCTTGGTAATGTTAAGTGATATTTTACCAACCGGTTTTGAATGCGGCGTTTTGAACGGGCAAGTGAAACCCGGCGATATAATAGCCATCGTAGGTGCAGGCCCGGTTGGCTTGGCAACTTTATTAACATCACAATTTTATACGCCGACTGAAATCATCATGATTGATATTGATGACAGCAGGTTAGAGATTGCAAAAACTTTTGGCGCAACCCACACTATTAACAGCAGCGATGGAAAAGCAATTGAGCAACTGATGAAGCTGACCAAAGGAAAAGGCGTTGACGTAGCAATTGAAGCCGTTGGCATTCCCACCACATTTGAATTATGCGAAGCAATTGTTGGCGCAGGCGGGCACATAGCCAATATTGGTGTTCACGGAAAAAGTGTAACACTTCATTTAGAGACATTATGGTCAAAGAATATAACCATCACTACACGTCTTGTAGATACAGTAACAACATCCATGTTGCTTAAAACAGTTCAATCAAAAAAGATAAAACCTAAAAAATTGATCACACATCATTATAAACTTGATGAGATAATAGAAGCTTATGAAACGTTCGGGAATGCTGCAAAAGAAAAAGCGTTGAAAGTAATATTGACGAATGAGTAAATAATTTTTGAAGGATAAATGATTCTGCAGAGCAAATCATACAAACAATAAATTATGCAAATCAATGTAAACAATTTAATTGGCTACTCCCTGCAAGCCACGGATGGCGAAATTGGAAAAGTGGAAACTTTTTATTTCGATGATGATACATGGACCATTCGTTATCTCGTTGTGAAAACCGGTAGTTGGTTGTCTGGTCGAAAAGTGCTTATTTCTCCCGAAGCAGTTTTAAAAGATTCATGGACAATGGAATCATTGCCTGTAAATCTTACCAAAGAACAAGTAAGCAGCTGCCCGGATATCGATACAGATAGACCCGTATCGCTTCAACATGAACAAGAACTATTTGATCATTATCCATGGAAGAATTACTGGGAAGATGAGATGAATGAAGGAGGTGTTTAAACTATGATGTATCCGACTTCTCCGATTAATATTGAGATGGCAGAAAATGCTAAAGCGATAAATGATACAACAATCAAGGTTGACCACCACTTAAGAAGTACACATGCAGTTGCAGGCTATCACGTGCATGCCACAGATGGAGACATTGGGCATGTAGTTGATTTTAT
>CAZZXW010000484.1:0-1660 GCA_964658095.1 uncultured Parafilimonas sp.
ATACGAACATTTTTCCAATACATTTTTTTGCCTGCCATGTTTGAATCAGTTACTGCATGTACCTGCAAAGCAATAAAGCCTTTGTGCGAAACTGAATCTATTAAATATGCAACCGGAGTATTGTTAAGCCATGTTTTAATAGTGTTGCCCATTGCTTCAACTTTATAATGATTCCATTCGCCAACTTTAAATGCTTTTTGTGCTGATGGATTTAATGTAACAGGATATAACCAGCCTCTTCTTGCTTCCTCATAAATGCCGCCGCTCCATGCACGAGATGATGGATCTTCCTCAACCTGGTAACCATAAACACGTCCTTTATTATTGCCGTTAATTTCGTCAGCATCATAATGACTTCTTATCTGCACGCCGCTATTGCTTGATGTATCGTCAATCTTAGCATCAAATTCTAAAATATAATCACTGTATTCTTTTTCTGTTGCAAGAAATGTATTCGGTGAACCGGCAACTGATGTTCCAACAATCATATCATTTGCAACAGAATATTCTCCTGAACCAACAACACGTTTCCAACCATTCAATGTTTTGCCGTCAAACAAATTCGTAAAACCATTTTGCGCAGTTAGTGATGTGGTTAAAAACAGGCATGTAACGATTAAAACGTTTTTCATATACAAGCTTTAAATAAGTTATATTCAAACTAAAGTAATAACTGTATAAATTAAATCAATTTATTTTTTTAATCAACTCATCAATCAATGGCAGCATGTAAGGCACAATTTTCTTTTTGGCAGCAGCCACACTAAACCATTCAGCTTTATCTATTTCAGGTATCTCAATGCGCTTGCCTGAACGTGGCGGCCAATCAATCCAGCATAAATTGCTTTTAATAGTGCTTGTTTCAAAATCTTCTTCTGCTGCAAACGCATAAACCGTTTTCCTGCTTTTAGATTTTACCGGTTGCAATTCAATAAATTCTTTTGATGAAACTTTCTTGCCAAGCTCTTCTTCAAATTCTCTTTTAGCCGCAGCGATTGGTTCTTCACTATCATCAAATTCACCTTTTGGTATGCTCCAAACACCGGCATCTTTCTTTGCCCAAAAAGGGCCGCCCGGATGAACCAGCATTACTTCAATTTCATTATTGTTCTTTCTATATAAAATTATTCCGGCGCTTCTTTTATTCATATTGTTTGATAATCATTTAAGTTTTGCAAGCTAAATGCCTAACATTACATTTGCGCAATTTAGCTTAATGAATCACACACTTACTCACAACGAGTCAATTCCATCATGCAGAAAAAAAATAATTGTTTTAGGCAGTGGCCCAAACCGCATTGGCCAGGGCATTGAGTTTGATTATTGCTGCGTGCATGGCTTGCTTGCCATAAAAGAATGTGGCTATGAAGCCATCATGGTGAACTGTAATCCTGAAACGGTTTCTACTGATTTTGACATGGCTGACAAGCTTTATTTTGAACCTGTTTATTGGGAACATTTGTGGGAAATAATTGAGCTTGAAAAACCTGATGGTGTTATTGTGCAGCTTGGCGGGCAAACTGCTTTAAAGCTTGCAAAAAAATTAGACGCAAAAGGTATAAAGATCATCGGTACATCTTTCGATAACATGGATATTGCTGAAGATCGCGGTCGGTTTAGTGATTTGCTAAAAGAACTTGAAATTCCTTACCCTGAATAT
>CAZZXW010000485.1:0-1655 GCA_964658095.1 uncultured Parafilimonas sp.
TAACTGAAGTTCCGTCCCTGTTGTAATCTGTAGAAGCAATATAAGCACCCACATAATCAGATAAATTCCAGTATTCAAAACTTTTACTTATACCGGTTTCGTAAGCAGTTTGTGCACCCACAGGAACAGACCATCCCCTAACTGCAGCTTCAGCCAAAAGAAAATAAGTTTCCCATGGGCCAAAAAATACCCTTAGTGGTTTGTAAGTATTATTATCTCTGTATTGATTTTTTAATGATGGAGACATGCCTATTGCATCACCAATATTTACTCCCTGGAAAAGTGAATTAACCACACCACCTTTTGCACCCCAGTTACCATCTGGCATAGGATTCCATGTAAATGCGCCATCAATTGTTTTTATCACATTATTATTTCCGTCTGTTATAGTGCCTGTTGTAGTTTTGGTAGTATATCCTTGGCTTGGAAATGATGGATCATTGCTGTTACCCGGCATATAAAACACTGCATAAGCTCTTGGATCTATAGTGTTGGGTAACCCATTTAACCAATAAGCAGAAAAGGGATTGTTTGTTTTTGTTGTTAGTTGTGCCGGATAGTACTGCCCCGCATAATTAGCTGGTTTAATGTTAGCAATAGCTGCAGCCTGTAAGGAAGGATCAGAAATTACAGCTGGAATTTGTGCCTGCGATGTAATACCTCCAAGGTTAATAACCAGGTTATTAAAAGTAACCCCTTCAGGTAACTGGTACCAGCCACGTGTGTACATACCGGAAAGATCATTCCAATCGGGGCCTTCTTGCACCTGGAATATTTGCGATTTATCTGTAAGAAGAGAGCCTTTTGCCGCATCTTCAAATTCAGACTGTGCTTTTGCAGCATCTACTTCAGATAAACGCATTGCAAGCCTCATACGCAATGAATTTCCGTAAGCCTGCCATTTTGCATAGTCAAGACCATAGGCAGGGTCTTCTTTGCTTACATCTGAAGGCACCGCTGCTACTGAAATATCTAACTTGGAAGTCGCATCTTTTAACTCATCAAGCATGTAATAATAAGCAGATTTCACATCCACAAATTCAGGATTCTTGCCTTGGAAGCCACTTATTGGCACAGGGCCAAAATTGTCACTCAATTCGCTTAATAAATAAGCACGCCAGATGCGTGAAATCTGCAAAAGGTTACTCGTATAATCTTTTTGTGTTCCGGCAGTAATTTGCTGGTTGGCTACATCAATAGCGCTATTAATATAGTTCAAAGCGTCTGATTGATTGTTATAGTATTCGGTAATCCATTCATCACTGTAATTGCCCCAGGAAAAAGTAGCACCATCTGCATCACTTATCTGGTGACCGGCAGCTGTCCAATAAAGTATGAATGCCCTTTCTGAAACACCAGGATTCATTTGTGCGTGCACAATAGAATTATCAATAAAATATTCTACTTGTACCTGGTCAGCACTCGCGGCGGTTGGATTTGTATTTATATCTGTAATTTTTTTACAGGCAGAAAATAATAAGGCAACTGTTATAAAAGAAGCTGATTTTTTAATTATATGGTTCATTGCTTAAAGATTAATTAGTTAATGATTAAAACCCAACTGACAGGTTTACATAAAATATACGAGATGTAGGAGGACTTGCGTTTTCAAAACCTACAGAAGGTGTACCTGCAGCAAAAACTGATTCAGGATC
>CAZZXW010000486.1:0-1631 GCA_964658095.1 uncultured Parafilimonas sp.
AGTGATGCCGGATTATTATATACTACTAACGGCACCTCGGCAAGTATAATAACACATAAAGTTTATTATACGGATTCATCATCATCAGGCTTTTATAAGAACGAGCTCTATTTTGCCGGCGCTGATGCTAACACCCATGATTTTGAATTATGGGCAACTGATGGTACTGATGCAGGTACACGGCTTGTAAAAAACATTAATGTTTCAGGGTCGTCTGCCCCTGAGAATTTTTTTGTTTTAAATAATACTTTATACTTTACAGCTAACGACGGTGTGCATGGTGAAGAATTATGGAGCACCGATGGCACAACAGGCAATGCTTCGCTGGTGTCAGATATAAACGGAAACGCAACCAGCAGCCTGGCAAGCGATGTATCATTTTTTGTAAACGGAAATTATGCATTGTTTAATGCTTTTAATTCTGCTTCTGCGCTTGGCTTATACAAGCTCACATCCACCGGTGTTTCTTTAATAAAAAATAATTTTGCCGACACTGCTGATATTCTTTTAAGCTCAGCATTAAGCGCGGCTGCATTTGGTAATAAAACTGTTTTTACGGTTGATACAGGCTCAGCCTTAACGAGTACTACTCAACTTTGGATTACTGATGGTACTGCTGCCAATACTAAACTATTGAAAGATTTTGGTTTAGGTTCTGGCCAGTTGCCTATTACACAGCCTGTATTTTTTAATAATAAAATTTACTTTGTTGAATTGCAGCTTCTTTCGGGTTTTGGGTTATGGAGTACGGATGGAACAGCAGCAGGCACAACCTTAGTAAAAACCATTTCATCCCTTTCGCAAAATCCTGTTATACCTTTTCTTGCAACCGGAGTTTTGTTAAACAATAAATTACTTTTTTCTGCCGGCACAGACGCTACCGGCGCAGAATTATGGATAACAGATGGAAGTAATGCCGGCACTCATTTAGTGAAAGATATCAACCAGGGAGCCGATGCTTCTTCACCCAGTTTTTTATATAATATAGGTGCTATTCAGAGCATTATTACGAGTGGCAATTTTACCAATTTTAATTATCACCAGTTTTTCACTCCGTTTAAAGGCAAGGCATATTTTACAGCTAACGACGGTGTGCATGGTGTAGAATTATGGAGCACAGACGGCACTGCTGCTAATACTACACTGGTAAAAGATATAAATCCGGGTGCAAATGATGGCGTTGATGCATCAATCGGTACTTCTTTCTTTACAACAACAGGTATTTATTTTGCAGCTGATAATGGAACTACGGGTGAAGAGCCCTGGGTAACAGATGGAACTACAGGAGGCACAACCCTTGTATATGATGTAAAACCAGGTGCTGACAGTTCTTCTTACCCCAATTATCAGTTTATCTATAATAACCAGCTTTATTTTACGGCACAAAACAGCGGTACAGATACTGATCTCTATAAAGTCAATACTCCACTTACAGTATTGCCTGTTAACATCAGCAGTTTTGTGGCTTCGTTGCAAACACAATCTGTATTGCTTAACTGGACTACCGCAACAGAGCTAAATACAAGCCGCTTTGTTCTTGAACGCAGCGTAGATGGTGTGCACTTTACAGATATAACTACAGTTAATGCAGCAGGCAACAGCAGTACTGCACATAATTATCAGTATAATGA
>CAZZXW010000487.1:0-1630 GCA_964658095.1 uncultured Parafilimonas sp.
TTTTATCAGGCTCATCAGAACGGTTGCTTACAAATGCAATCTTCTTCCCGTCAGGGCTCCATGCAGGTTGTGATTCATTGTAATTACCTGATGTAAGCGTATCAATTTTATGCGTGGCAACATCAAGCAAATACAGATGCGTTTTACGTGCATCAAGATAACCTTCTACATCTTGTTTAAAATGATAGCGTGTAATTACATACGGCAAACGATGACCTGTTTCTGATGTATCGCTGTAATCAATATCATTCATCACCAGTAAAATTCTTTTACCATCAGGGCTCCATGCATAATCATCTATATCATTTTTTACGACGGTAACTTTTTCTGCTTCACCACCTAAACGGTTCATTAACCAAAGCTGTGGTGCATCATTCTTTTTATCATCATTATAACGTGATGAAAGGAACGAGATGTATTTATTATCGGGACTAAAACGCGGCGTGCCTTCGCCATCTTTACTATTAGTAAGCTGCACATTATCTTTTCCATCCCAGCCTACCATCCAGATGTTGCTTACATGCTTGTCCTTTACTGTATCAACTTTCGTTACCACATATAAACACCACTTGCCATCAGGTGAAACCTGCGGATCTGATACATCAACATATCGTAAGTAATCAGTTGGATTCAGAGGCCGTTTTGTTTGTGCTGATGTGCTGTGAATGATAAAAAATGATAAGGATAAAATTGCAGCAACTTTCCTCATAGCAGTTTAATTTATGAATGAATATAAGTATTGATTGATTTCAGTTTGATTAAATGTTTCGGCAATATAACCGATGTAATTATCTGGCCTTAATATGCAAGCAAATGAATAAGGAAAACCTGCTTTATGCAGTGCTTTATCGTTATAATTATTTTTTTCAATTTGAAGGATGTTAAGTAAACCTGTTTGTTGTAAAGCTGATGCATCAACATTAAAACAAACTAATAGGAATGGCTTGTCTGTATTATCTCGTATCAAATGAAATACAGAAACATTTTTATTATTGATTGAAAGTTTAAGATAAGGAAAGCGCATGCCTGCTTTTACCTTACCTGCACTGCCTTTGGATAAAGATGCGTTTTCATAACTAATTTCCGTTTGTGAAATCAGTTTAAAAAATTTTTTTCTTATTGTTTGCGCTTTCATTAATGATGGCAACACGTTTGGAAACAGATACATGCGCAGAAAAACATTCAGCTTATTGTTTTTTGACATGATATTAAACATCCGGTCTGTTGTTTTTAGCAAACGTTCTGCTACAGGATTTCTTTCTTCGTGATAAGTTTTTAATAAATCCTGCTTTGCTGTGCCGTTTATAACAAGCGCTAATTTCCAGGCAAGGTTATATGCATCCTGCAAACCTGTGTTCATACCTTGCCCACCTGCCGGACTATGTACATGCGCAGCATCGCCACAAAAGAATATGTTGCCGTTGTTAAAAGATTTTATTTTTTTATGATGCAGGCGATAAGTGGAATACCATTGCGTGTTATTAAAACCGAGGTCAAGTTCTGCATCTTTCTTAACCTGGTTACTTACTTCATCAAACGAAATGTTTCCCTGGTGATAATATTGTTTTGGCAAGATGCCAATAGCACGATAACGCTGTTGGCCAATCATCGGGAACAATAAATTAAAGGT
>CAZZXW010000488.1:0-1630 GCA_964658095.1 uncultured Parafilimonas sp.
CAATATCAAAACCAGTGTTATTTATTTCATTCACCGTTTGCCAGGTTAGTTGTACCTGCCGGTTAATTAACGAGGCTTTAAACCTGGTAAAGCTAACAGCAAGAGTACTGTTAACGAACGGCACATACTTAGTAAAACTTATACCATTATCGCTAAGAAAAACAATAGCATGATTATTACTTGCAGGCTGTACACCATACGCAGAATGTCCGTATGGTGAAATAGCAGTACCAATACCTGCTAATTGCTTTACGCCGCTGCTGTTTACAACCTGCATATATTCCTGGTTAGAGCCTGTTGCTTCATCAACATAAAATGTTTTTATGCCATTATTTATATCCGGGGCTAAATAAACCGAAGCGCCATTAATGTTTATAATCGAATCAAGCTGCAAGCCTGTCCGTAGCCATTTTGCTGTGCCGGCAGCATCTATGTGTTGGGCATAAGCGCCGTTAGCTATGTTTATTTTTCTTCCATCAGCCCATAAATAGTAGGCGCCATCCTTGCCATCGCTCATCAAATCAGCATATTCTTTTCCACCCGTTGTATCGTCAACAACAATTCCACTTCCCGGCCACAAAAAAGTACCGGAGCTATCTAATTTTTGTGTAAAAATGTGCTGTAATCCGCCACTTGCTGTTCCAATCCATATGGCGATAAAATTATTGTTTGAAGTACGAATCATTTTATAATAAGCGTATCCGTTAAAACCGGATGAATCCTGCAGGTACTTGTAACCACCTGTAAACCGGGGAATCCCATTGTGATTTAAACGCTGCATCTTTAAACTGGTGGTGTTATATGCCTGCTCATACCATATCATTGCTATTCCATTATGCCCGTCAGCAACAACCTGTGGTGATTGTTCAGCCCACAGCGAATCAATAAACACGCCACCGGAATCCCATTGCGTTATCCCGTTTATGTTTAAGCGTTGTGCGAGCACGTAGCTGCTGCCACCCAGTAAACCGGATACACCCACAATAAAAACTCCGTTGCCGTTATCATTCACCAGCGCAGGGCTGCTTTGCCCTTGCTGATAAGGACGGCTATATGCAAATGGCTGTATGCCTGTACTGTTCCAAAGCGCATTTCCATTAGAATCTAGATGCTGGCAAAGCAACGGTGAATTGGTAATATTGTTTGCTGTGTAAGAAACATAACAACCGCCTTTTCCATCTTCGCAAATAGTTGACGGACCACTGTAACCAGCAAGGTTTGCGCTTATTTGCACGCCTGTGCTGCCCCATCTGATATAGCCTGCAGAGTCAATCCGGTTGGCACGTTCCGTATTTATGTTATTGGTTTGATCGAACCAGGTATAAATAGCGCCACCATGCCCATCGGTGCAGAAAGAAAGCTTGCCGTTATAGATTGGAAGATTTAAACCGTTGTCAACATCTACCGTAGTTGACCATTGCGCATTTGCTTTTAGAAACAAACAGGAAATAATAAAAATTAAAATTGCTTTTGTAAATTTTTTTGATTGCATAACAAATAGATTATTGATTGATGGTACAAAACTATTTCTCCCTAAAAGCCATTACAAATGCAATGAGTAAATGGCAGGATTGAATGAGTGAGCAATAATGCTTATTTTAAAAGCAGCTGTTACTTTTGTTTCAAGTCA
>CAZZXW010000489.1:0-1627 GCA_964658095.1 uncultured Parafilimonas sp.
ATAATTATCAGTATAATGATTTAAGTGCGCTGCATCTTGGTTCAACCGTATTATATTATTGCCTCAAATCAATTGATAAAGATGGCAGGTATACTTATTCATCTATACTAACGGTGCAGTTGCATGGAGGCACATTTACTTATACACTTTCACCAAACCCTGTTCGTAGCCAGTTAACTGTAAACTTTACAGCAAACAACGTTAAACAAGCTACCATCCGTATTACAGATAATAATGGAAGAGCTGTGTATGAAAAAACTTTAGAGTCATTACAGGCTGCTTCAGTACAGCATAACATCAATGTAAGCAATTACGCAAATGGCGTTTACTTTGTACAATTAATTACAGACAGTGGTACAAAAACATTAAAGTTTGTGAAACAATAAATACTCAATCAATCAAATTAAAAAAGATGAACTCAGGAATGGGTTCATCTTTTTTATAGTATAATTATTTACAGGTTTCAGTTAGTTACCCAGGTCAATGTTGATAATGTGATTGCTGCAAGCAACTCATTAATCTGTTTTATTTCATCTAAACAACCTGCTGCTTTTATAAAGTCTTAAACGTTTACTTCATCATTTCAACTCAAAACTTACCGCTTTTACATCTCTTGAATTGCCACCAACCATTACTTCAAACTCACCGGGTTCGGCAACAAGATTAAGATCTTTATTATAGAACATTAAATCGCTGTGATTAATGTTAAACAAAACATCTTTGCTTTCTCCTTTCTTTAAAAATACTTTTTGAAAACCTTTTAGTTGTTTTACAGCGGGTGTAATGCTCGCAACCTTATCATGCAAATACAATTGCACCACTTCTTCTCCATCATAGTTACCGGTGTTGGTAACAGTAACCGTTGCTGTTAAACCTTCTGTGCCGCTTACTGTTGTTTGGCTTAAACGAATATTGCCATAAGAAAAAGTAGTATAACTTAAACCATAACCAAAAGGATATAACGGCTCATTCGTTACATCAAGATAATCAGATTTGAATTTATGTCCATCACCGGGATTTAATGGCCTGCCGGTATTTTTATGATTATAATAAATGGGTATCTGCCCAACATTTTGCGGAAATGTTGCCGTTAACTTACCAGATGGATTATAGTTACCAAACAACACATCAGCAATAGCATTGCCCGCTTCCGTTCCGGGAAACCAAACATCAAGCATAGCATTTACATGCGCATCTTCGTAAGGCAACGTCATTGGTCTGCCGTTAAACAAAACAACCACCACAGGTTTGCCGGTTGCAAGCAAAGCCTTTAAAAGATTTTCCTGGCTTTGTTGTAAACTTATATTGCTCATGCTGCTGGCTTCACCCGTAAAGTCTGCAGCCTCGCCAAGGCATGCAACCACCACATCTGCTTTGTTTGCAGTGGCAACGGCTTCATCAATCATTTGTTGCGGGGTGCGTGCATCAACATCAATTTCGTTTGCAAAATTATTTACGTCGGCAACAATCATACTGTCATCGCTGATGTTGGCGCCCTTTGCATACAACACGTTTACATTACCGCCAGCCATATTCTTCACACCTTGCAATACCGTTATGTCTTCGTTGTATTGTCCGCGGATATTCCACGTGCCAAGCATGTTTCGTTGGTTATCGGCAAGCGGCC
>CAZZXW010000490.1:0-1627 GCA_964658095.1 uncultured Parafilimonas sp.
AATGGTAACGGTGCAGCAAAAACAGATACAGATAAAAAATCTGCAAAACAAACTACAACTGATAAACAGGTTGAAGGTACTGGCAATAAAGAAAATACTGATAATAAGCAGCCTGGTGAAACGGATGCAAAATCTGCGGCAGTTAACCCGCAACCGGAAACTAAATCTCAGCAATCTGTAACTGATAATATTGATATTTCAAAAATGGAAGAGGTTGTTTTAATGCCTCGTTTAAGTGATACGATGACTGAAGGCGTAATTGCATCATGGCAAAAAAATGTTGGTGATGATGTAAAGAAAGGCGATGTTCTTGCAGAGATTGAAACAGATAAAGCAACCATGGAACTGGAAAGCTATAAAGATGGAAAGCTGTTATACCAGGGTGCTAAACAAGGCGATAAAATTGCTGTGAATGAACTGCTCGCAATAATTGGTAAAGAAGGTTTTGATGTTACTAAAGTTGTGGCCGCTGCAAAAAGCAGTGTTCCTGCACCACAACAGGAAACTGTTGCAAAAGATGATACTGATCAGGAAAAAGCTGAAGGCGATGTTTCAAAAACTGCATCAAGTGGCGTACCGGCGCAGCCTGTTGAAAAACAGCAATCGCAACCACAGCAACAAGTTGTGAATGAAGGAAGAATTTTGGCTTCACCATTAGCAAAAAAATTAGCGGAAGAAAAAGGCATTGACCTTAAATATGTGAAAGGCAGTGGTGATAATGGAAGGATAACAAAGAGTGATATTGATAGTTATAAACAGCCATCCGTAAATGGTCAGCAACCAGCGACTAGCAGTGAACAAACGCAACCTGTTCCTGAAACAAAGCCATCTTCACAACCACAGGTCACATCAACTTATTTTAAAGAAGATTTTGAAGAAGTTCCTGTTTCGCAAATGCGTAAAACCATTGCAAAAAGGCTGGCTGAGAGCATGTTTACAGCGCCGCATTTTTATCTTACCATGAGTATTGATATGGATGCTTGCGTTGCAGCACGTAAAAGAATAAATGATGCAAGCCCGGTTAAAATAAGTTTTAATGATCTTGTATTAAAAGCTGTTGCTGTTTCATTAAAAAAACATCCAAAAGTAAACAGCAGTTGGTTGGGTGAAAAAATACGCATCAATCATCATGTAAACATTGGTGTAGCAGTTGCGGTTGAAGAAGGTTTACTTGTTCCTGTTGTTCGCTTTGCTGATACTAAACAGTTAAGCCAGATCGCAACTGAAGTAAAGACTTTGGCCGATAAAGCAAAAAGTAAAAAATTGCAGCCTGCAGAATGGGAGGGAAGCACGTTCACTATTTCAAACCTTGGTATGTTTGGTATTGATGAGTTTACTGCGATTATTAATCCTCCCGATTCATGCATACTTGCAGTTGGTGGAATTGCCCAAATTCCAGTTGTTAAGAATGGTGCAATTATTCCCGGTAATGTAATGAAAGTTACGTTGAGTTGTGATCATCGCGTGGTTGATGGTGCAACTGGTTCTGCATTTTTGCAAACGCTGAAAAGCTTACTGGAAGAGCCTTTGCGAATGTTGGTGTAGATCAATAAAAAATAAAAATTAGAGCCACCAATTTGGTGGCTTTGTATTGTTAAGTGGGCCTTGGAATTATTTTGAATAATTT
>CAZZXW010000491.1:0-1613 GCA_964658095.1 uncultured Parafilimonas sp.
TCAAAAAATGCAGCAGTTGTTTATAAAGATGTTAAGATAAATGTGATTGATACACCAGGTCACTCTGATTTTGGTGGCGAAGTAGAACGTGTCTTAAAAATGGCAGACGGTGTTTTGCTGTTGGTTGATGCTTTTGAAGGCCCCATGCCGCAAACACGTTTTGTGTTACAAAAGGCATTGGCACTTGGTTTACATCCGATTGTTGTTATAAATAAAGTTGATAAACCTAACTGCCGTCCTGATGAAGTGCACGATGCAGTGTTTGAACTTTTCTTTAATCTTGATGCTACCGAAGAGCAACTGGATTTCCCAACGTTTTATGGCAGCGGAAAGCATGGCTGGTTCAATGATTCCTTAACACCTTCAGAAGATATTACGCCATTATTAGATGGCATTCTGAAATATGTTCCCGAACCGGAGGTTGGAGAAGGACCATTGCAAATGCAGATCACTTCACTTGATTACTCTTCTTTTTTGGGAAGAATTGCGATTGGTAAAGTTGCACGGGGCACTATAAAAGAAAATATGCCGATTGCTTTATTGCAGGCAGATGGATCAAACAAAAAACTACGCGTAAAAGAGTTGTATGTGTTTGAAGGTATGGGCAAAAAAAGAGTTACTGAAGTAAACCCCGGTGATCTATGTGCCATTGTTGGTTTGGAAGGTTTTAATATTGGTGATACAATTGCCGATCCGGATCATCCTGAAGCATTACCGGTTATCAGTGTTGATGAACCAACTATGAGCATGTTGTTCAGCATTAATAATTCGCCTTTTTTTGGACGTGATGGCAAGTTTGTTACATCACGCCACTTGCGTGATCGTTTAATGAAAGAAACAGAAAAAAATCTTGCATTAAGGGTTGAAGATACAGATAGTGCAGACAGTTTCCTGGTGTTCGGCCGCGGTATTCTTCACCTTGGAATATTAGTTGAAACTATGCGCCGCGAAGGTTATGAACTTACAGTTGGCCAGCCGCAGGTATTGGTAAAATATATTGATGGCAAAAAACATGAGCCTTATGAAGTATTGGTAGTTGATGTGCCAACTGAATACAGCGGAAAAGTAATTGACCTTGTTACGCAGCGTAAAGGTGAAATGCATGTAATGGAAACAAAGGGCGAAATGCAGCATCTTGAATTTGATATTCCTTCAAGAGGCTTAATTGGCTTACGTTCTAACATGCTTACCAACACCGCCGGCGAAGCAGTAATGGCGCATCGCTTTAACGAGTATAAGCCATGGAAAGGCAACATTCCCGGCAGAAATAATGGCGTGTTGCTTTCTAAAAACCAGGAAAAAACTACAGGTTATTCTATAGATAAACTGCAGGATCGCGGAACTTTTTTTGTTGATCCGGGCGAAGAAGTTTATGCAGGGCAAATTATTGCCGAGCACATTAAGCCAGGTGATTTAATTGTAAATGCAACCGAGCCTAAGAAATTAACCAATCACCGCGCCAGCGGCAGTGATGATGCTTCACGCATTGCGCCAAAAACTTTAATGACTTTGGAAGAATGTATGGAATACATACAGTTTGATGAATGCATTGAAGTAACACCAAAAAGCATTCGTATGCGCAAGGTGATTTTGGATGATGATGAAAGAAAGCG
>CAZZXW010000492.1:0-1602 GCA_964658095.1 uncultured Parafilimonas sp.
AGAATTTCTGTACAAATATTTTACCATTTACAGTGTTTAAAATTAAAACCCGACAGCGCTTTCAACGTCGGGTTCCGGTGTTTTTAAAGAATAGTTGGATTCTAAAACCTATAGCTTATAGCTATAATCACTAATCGTTCCATTGTGCCACAAACTGTAAATAATGTAATTCTTTGTTGAATATCTGTAACCTTAATGGCTTCGCAAATTGTACCTTCAATGGAATGAACAGGCAAAAAGCTAATATTGTTATTGAAGATGACTTGAACGATCAATTACTCATAAAAGAAGCATTTATTGCATTAAACAATCCGAACGAAATTGTTTTTCGGGGTAATGGGCAAGCTGCTTTAGAATTTTTAACTAAGGGAAATAAAATCCGTTCCGCATTTTGTCCGACATTAACTTATCGAAACTTAGTGGCTTTGAGTTAAGAATGAAACTAAAAGAAAATGCGGACTTAGACCTGAAATGTGTTCCTTACTTATTTTTTATTACAGCGGCTAATCATAAAGCAGTAATAGATGCATATAGTACATCTGTTCAGGGATTTTTCACAAAACCAAATAGCTATCCAGAATTAAAAGAACAGGTAAAAATAATTATGGAGTATTGGAAGCACTGTTCTGCACCCAACTACTTTTTAGCTTAATCATTAATGCTAATATTTTTATTTATTACAAATTTTATTTCAATTGAAGAGTAAAGTTCAATTTTATAAATGCACTAACGTGACACTTTATCAGCAACTCGTTTTACGTCGCATTATAAATAGTATTGAGATTTTCAATAATTATTTCAATTAACCTAATATCTATCTTCTTTATGTCGCTTTCATTTTGCCACGGCAATCTGATTAATCGAAATTCACCACTATCATCGGGTTCAAAAGCGAGCGTTTGATTTTCAACTTCAATTTGTAATTGGTACGAGTATGAAAAGCGAACAAGGGTTACCAAAAATTCTATGACTTCATCGTTGTATTTTAAAGCTAAACTGAATTGATCAGGCATTGATCAAATGTAAACTAATAAGGGACCAAAGAAGAAGGGATGGCACAGACGCATAACCACCATGTGCATAGCATTCTTATAAACACACTATTTCCCTTTATTTTTATGTAACCCCTTATTAATATGCTTAAGGATAACGCCCGGCATATGTTCGGGTAGCAACTCATAATCTACTGACCCAGTTTCGATTGTACTTAATGGCATAGAACTGCATAGACAGGATTGTGGTTTTTGAACTATTACCAAACCACCCATTTCTTTAATTAATGCTGCTCCTTTTGCGCCATCATTGCCACCGCCTGAAAGAATTACGGCTATAGACTGGTCGCGCTTTGCTACCGCAAGTGAGTTCAGAAAAACATCAATTGATCGATTAGGATATAGTGATTGCAGATACCTCGGATACAAAAACAATCTATCGTTTTCGATTGTCATGTACATATGGGAAGGTTGCAAATAGATTTTATTACTTTCAATAAGAGTAGCGTTTTCTGCTTCAATGATTTCAAGCTTGGAATGCTTTTTTAAAATATCTCCGAGGATGCTCTTATAATTGATTGGTAAGTGACGAAGTATAATATATGATGCA
>CAZZXW010000493.1:0-1539 GCA_964658095.1 uncultured Parafilimonas sp.
GATGTTGCATCAAGCGTTGTTGCAAAACCTCCGCTCAAGCGATCATCATAGCCGCTTGTCGGAAACTCATCGGCTTTATGGCACATGCTAAATGCAAGCACAAAAACTGTTACACTACCTATCACATAAAACTTCTTCATCTTAATTAATCCTGCACGTTCTGTTTTATAAAGTTGGTTACATCATCATCAAGCAAATCTTTTAAAGCTGCAAGCTGCTGCATAGTTTGTTCTATTTGTACACGCTGTGAAAAAATGGCTTCTTCATATCTTTCAGTAATGTTGTCAAAAGAATTGATAGCGCTTGTAAGTTGCGTCTGTATCTTATTATCCAGGCTTTTATTTTTAGCTGCAATCAGATCTTTAATACCTGTGTTGCCATTCAATCCTAAGTACACATTGCGGACACCTATGATGTTACTTTTAAAATCAATGAGTGTGTTGCCTGAATACGGCGATTCTGTAAGAAATGAATCTTTAGCAATGTATGGATCATACATTTTTTCTGAGCCAACTTCATTGCATATATCACTCATGGCACCAATGATGGAAAGAAACGCAGATTGCCTTGTAGTATAAACGGTACTTCCGTTTCCGGCAGTAATAATTTGCTGCGCATAGTTGGTTGGAGAAGCCGTCCAGCTTTGATACAACTCCTGTACATTATTATATAAAATATCACCTGCAAGACTTGTTAAAAATCGCTTTTGTCTTGCTGTGATTTCTTCGGCTGTTTTTGTACCACCGATGCCAAAAATTAAATATTCAACAGGATGATAGCCGCGTAACGTTTGCGGCAATGCTTCAACATCGCTTAACTGTAATGCATTATTACTTGCAAGCAACGAGTCCATTTGCGTATAATCAGTTGGCCATGTATCTGTGTTGGGATCATAATCATTGTCTTCAACGGGCCCTAACAAAAAACCTTCGCATTGTTCCCAAATACCGCGCATATTTTTCCATGCAAGCTGTGCATCTGCAAGGTTTGCATCGTCAGCAGAATCGTTTAATGTTCCTATGCTGCTATTTAATGCAACCGCTGCATTCAAAAGATTGCTGTATTGCGGTACTGCGGTGTTGTTTACAAAATCTGTAAGCACTGTTTTTTCTGTTGTTGCAAAATCAGCGGAAGGAGCGGATGTATCGGCTTTATGGCAACTAACTAAAATAGTAAAACCTATAATTAAGATGAAGTTATTTTTCATGGTGTGAAATCCTTAATGTGAATGTTTAAAATGTTGTTGCTTACTAATGTCTCAAAATGATGTAAAGGTTGCTCTGCAGGCCCTTTACGCACATTACCCTGTTTATCAAAATCGCTTCCGTGCAGGCTGCAATGATAGCCTGTTCCGGTTGGTGTTAGCTGGTTCTCCTGGTGTGTACATTGAAGGAGTAAAGCTGTATAAGAATTATCCGTATTTTTTTGAACTGCTACATCATAATACCAACCTTTTGGTCTTACAATCTGCAATGCATTTTTATCAAACAAATTCAAAGGCACATTTAAATCACCGTTTGTAATGGTTGTTTTATAAAC
>CAZZXW010000494.1:0-1538 GCA_964658095.1 uncultured Parafilimonas sp.
TAATATGCATTTTAGTAGCATCACCACCTGCAAAAGGTTCCATTATATGCATACAAATAACCATAATAGCCGCTACGCCTCGTAGTCCATCCAGGATTTTATAATGTTTTTTTGAATCAGAAAAAACAGAACTTACTGTGTTTGTACGCATAAGCAACCGGTTGATTGCAATATACATGTTTCACCTGTTTAAGTGGCGAAAAGTGAAATTATAGTGATTGCATATTAGCGAGAAGTAAGTTATTGTTATTAGTTGTAAGTTGCTTTAAAACACAAATCATGAAAAAAGCATTTTTAGCGGCCTTGATTACCGGTTTAGTTGCCGGCGCCGTATTACTTTATCTTACCAACCGCACACCCGAAGAAAAGACAGCAGATGATGTGGAAGATGCCGCCGAAGATGCATACGATACCATGAACGAACATATTGGTAAAGTGGAGAAAGCAACAGAGCAGGCGTTAGGTGATCTATAGCCGTATTGCTTATATTTATCTGGAGAATGTGAGTTTATATAATCTTAATATTATAATAATCGGGGCGGGCTTAATTTTATGCAGTTAACAAACACTAAATGCATACACAAGCTGCCCCGGATTATATGAACCCTGCTTTACCTGCAGGATTAGAATTTAAAGAGATACCTGTAATAAAGCTACGGAAGAATCAGTAAAAGGTTATGGTGCACTTGTAAAAGATCCGGACAACTTTGACATAGAAATAACGCGGTGGCCGGCCCTGGGCTGGCGGCCGGTAGATACAGACAGTGGTAATGAAGGCGGCATAAAAGAAGGTGTGTTTTACAGTGAATGGAAAGGTGATATATTGTATGGCAGTAATGAAGCTGTAGGTGGCAAATACGTGCTTGGTTATAATACTGAACCTGCAGTTGCATCAATGGAAGCCAGCCGGCCGCCGTCAAGAATATTAGTATGGCATGCGAACTACCATCCGGATGGCGGGCAGCTGTTTTTCCCATTAGATAAAAAGCCTTACCTGGTACCTGTAGCATTGCCCGGTGATGATGTACAACCTGAAAAGTTCATATGTTTTTTATGCGATGGAAGCCAGGGCTTATATATTCATCCAAATATCTGGCATGAAGGTGTTTTCCCTATTAGTGGCAGCCAGCGTTTTCTTGACCGGCAAGGTGCCGTGCATGCACGGGTATCCGTTGATTTTGCAAGGGAGTTTAAATGCCTGTTGGAAATATCATTAATAAACATTGAAAAAATATTATAATACTGCAGACTCCTTTCTTTACAGATCTCTTTTAAGATATTTTGGCAAAATTAAAAGCTGCTTGAACTAATGCATGTATGTAGTAGCCTTTGCAGCGCACTAATAATTGATGGCACATTTATGGCTCATAAACATTAAACTATAATTATGAATAACAACAATACGCCCGGAGAAAAAGGCGATCAACAACCCGCAACACAAGATGACACATCAGTACAGCAAACTACAAATAACCCGGGTACACCACAACAAGGCAAAGTGAATAAAATTGATAATAACACAAAGCTGGAAAACGAAC
>CAZZXW010000495.1:0-1514 GCA_964658095.1 uncultured Parafilimonas sp.
CGTTCTCACCATCTCTAAATTCGATTATGATGGTCATAGCGACCAGCGATGTTTCTTGTGTGTGAATATGCCACTCAAGACAGTTACCTCAAGGAAGGGGTGTTTATTGAGTAAAGAAGCAAAGGCTCATGCGTTGAAAAGAATATCATAGAGCCTCAACAAATAGATTGCTAAGGCCCTATTATATAATTTACCAAGTGCCAGCGGTGGTATCTTGAGCGATTTTGTTTTGAGATAGTGATTGCGCTTTCTCTGCTAATTGAATGAAGGATGCCCTGTAACCTTCCTTATCTTCACCCTTTGCATCAGTAGCCATTTTGATTAATTGATCATAAGAACTATTTTGCTTATAAGCAGATGATCTCAACACTAACCCCAACTCTGCAACTGATGCAGAAAAACGAAAGTTATCTGAAGACTGTTGCCATGTTTCATTGTTGTTTGCAACAGGATATACCATCAGCTTGCTGACGTCACTATCAGGTAATTTATATCGCAGTTTTATAGTCATGACTTCATTACTGTTTCGAGATACGGTTCGTGTTGGCTGATATTTAAGATCATCAACTTTGCTAACCATTGTGTCATTTACACCAACGGGTATGATTTCATATAATGCAGTAACAGTGTGTCCCGAACCTAATTCACCTGCATCTTTTTTATCATCATTAAAATCTTCATTCGCAAGGATCCGGTTTTCATAGCCAATTAAGCGGTAAGCCTGTACATAAGCAGGATTAAATTCAACTTGAAGCTTTACATCTTTCGCTATAGTAAATAAAGTGCCTCCAAACTCATGTACTAATACTTTTTTGGCCTCCTCAATGTCATCAATGTAGTTATCATTACCGTTGCCTTTATCGGCAAGCTGCTGCATTTTGTTATCCTTATAATTGCCCATACCAAACCCAAGTACTGAAAGATATATACCGGTTTGTCTTTCTTGTTCAATTAAAGTAACAAGTTCATCATCACTACTGGCACCAACATTAAAATCACCATCTGTGGCAAGAATCACACGGTTGTTGCCATGTTGTACAAAATTCCGTTTTGCTATTTTATAAGCAAGTTCGATTCCTTCTCCACCTGCTGTTGAACCGCCGGCACTTAAAGCATCAATTGCATCTTTTATTTTGGTTTTATCAGCACCACTGGTTGATGGAAGTACAAGACCCGCATTACCTGCGTATACCACAATAGCAACCTTATCCTGTTCACGTAATTGATCAGTAAGGAATTTTAATGACTGCTGCACTAATGGAAGTTTATCGGGTTCATCCATTGAGTCTGAAACATCAATTAAAAAAACAAGGTTACTGGGAGGAAGGTTATCTGTTAATATCTTTTTACCCTGTAAACCAATCTTTACAAGGCGATGATTGTTATTCCATGGACAAGTGGCCGCCTCAGTATACACAGTCAACGGGTCGTTGTTTGCGGGCGGAGCATAGCTATAATCAAAATAGTTGATCATTTCTTCTATACGCACTGCACCTTTTGGTGGTAATGAACCA
>CAZZXW010000496.1:0-1508 GCA_964658095.1 uncultured Parafilimonas sp.
ATGATGTTGATGCAGTAAATCAACTCATTCATCAACATAAAAATGAAATTGCAGCCATCATCATTGAACCGGTCGCAGGCAACATGGGTTGTATTTTACCGCAAGAAAATTATCTTGAACAACTTAGAAAAATTTGTACTGAAGAAAATATCGTTTTCATTTTTGATGAAGTGATGACCGGCTTTCGTTTAGCGCAAGGTGGTGCGCAGGAAAGATTAAAAATTGATGCTGATCTAATAACCTATGGAAAAGTTATTGGAGCCGGAATGCCTGTGGGTGCATTTGGTGGCAGGTTTGAAATTATGCAGCAGATTGCTCCACTTGGAAGTGTTTATCAGGCAGGAACATTAAGCGGAAATCCTATTGCAATAATTGCTGGTTATACTTTACTTCAACATTTAAAAAATAATCCTGAAATTTATAATAAGCTTGATGCAAAAAGCAAATATTTAAAAGATGGTTTACAACAAGTTTTTAATGAAGCGAGTGTTCCTGTTACAATAAATCAGATTGGTTCAATGATCTCCATTTTTTTTACGAATAAAGATGTAAATAATCTTGATGATGTTTCCGCATCAAACATTACAATGTTCAATAAATTTTTTCATTTGATGTTGAATGAAGGCGTTTACTTGCCACCATCCGCTTATGAAAGCTGGTTCTTAAGTAATGCTTTAAGTTATGATGATTTGAACGATACCATCAGCGCAGCAAAAAAATCTATTGCAACACTTTTATCTTAATGCTTCTGAAGCTTACTTCATTGCCATGATCCTGTAAAAGAATATGGCCTTCTTTTGCTTCACCGAAATGTTCCCAGATTTTATACTTGCTAATGGCAACTAAGTCTTCAAATTCTTTGGAGCCGCGTTCATATTCCAACACTTTAATTCCATTTAGCCAATGCTCAACATGATTGTTTGGATACACAACAATTCTTCCCCAGTTCCATTTGCCTGGTGGATTAAAATAACGTTCATTTTTATTGGCTGGAATTAAATCATACAACGATGCCAACGTTCTGTCACCGTTTCTTCCAAGCTTTGCATCAGGATGCAGTTTGTCATCAAGCACCTGGTATTCTAAACCGATCGCTGAACTATCACTTTTTTCTTTCAGCGTAACAAAATATTTTACACCACTGTTTGCGCCGGGCGTTGTTCTGAATTGAAACGTTATATCAAAAGCGCTGTATTCATTTAATGTAACTACATCGCCGCCGTTCTTACCTTGTTCACCATTGGATTGAAGCACTGTTATCATACCGCTGTCAATCTTCCAGCCATGATCAGGAAAGGCTGTTTTAAATGCACCGCGCCAGCCGTTAGATGTTTTACCATCAAACAATAATTGCCAGCCATTCTGTTTTTCAACCGGCGATAAATTATTTGGTATCATGTTCACCACAAACACATCTTTTGGAAAAGGCGCTGGTGTAATATCACTTGTTTTGATACGAACATTTTTCCAATACATTTTTTTGCCTGCCATGTTTGAATCAGTTACTG
>CAZZXW010000497.1:0-1507 GCA_964658095.1 uncultured Parafilimonas sp.
GATGGCGGCTAATTGTTGCAGGTGAAAAAGGTATCAGTAATATTTCGGACCATGCGTGGATGTTCAAAATAGATTCTGTCGGCAACATTGAATGGCAACAGGAATTAAATAATGCAGGAGAGGCTGAAAGTATTAAACAAACAACAGACAGCGGTTATATTGCTGCCTGTTATAGTGGAGATTACCTGGTTGCAAAATTAGATAAACATGGTATGATTGAGTGGGAAAAATCTTATGGAGGTTCAGGTGAAGACTATCCTACAAGTATTCAGCAAACCTTTGATAAAGGGTACATTGTTAACGGTTCTGCGCATTCAAATGACGGCGATGTAAATGATACTTCTGATGAATATTCCGTTAAAAGTGCGTGGTTAATAAAACTGGATTCTGTGGGCGCAATAGAGTGGAAATTGCTACAGCGGGCCGACTCAGCCGATTATGGAAAAATAGGATACCAGGTTAAACAGGATTATGACAGCAGTTATATAATAACCATGTTTAAATACAACCAGTTTTGTGATGAAGATGGATGTGAGGATTTTGCACTGGCAGACTCTGTAATGAAAATAAGCAAGGATGGAAAGATTAAAAAATGGGGCGTGGATTTAAGTGAGTACATATTTAGTGGTTATAACACTGATGTAGAGATAGTTAAAGGCGGATATATTACCTCTTCAACAGCCAGTGACTATGGGTTTAAGATAACAAAAATTAACAGTAGCGGCAGTGATTTTATATGGACTTTATATATTGATAACGGTGGTGTTCCTTTCAGCCTTAGTTGTAATGCAGATAATGCTTGTGTTGTAGCCGGTTCTGGGCTTTCGTTGGGAAATAACGGCGATACTACCGGCAACCACGGCGGTTATGATTTTTATGTTGCTAAATTTCAGGATGAAACTATACTACCTGTAAAGCTCCTCTCGTTCACCGCACAAAAACAGAACACATCAACCTTACTGCAATGGCAAACCGCCAATGAAATAAACAATGATCATTTCAGTATTGAACGTTCTGCAGATTCAAAATTATTTACACTAATTGGTAATAAACCAGCAACCAATAATGCATTAAGAAGTAATTATTCTTTTGTTGACAATGCACCTTTAAACGGTATAAATTATTATCGCTTAAAACAGGTTGATAAAGATGGTAAGTTTAGTTATTCAAAGATTGTATCTGTTGATTTTGCAACAAGCAACAATGCTTTATTCAGCATCTCTCCTAACCCTGCAAAAAATCATATCAGTATCACATCATATGCAAATGTTAGTGATGCACAGATTATTATCACCAGCGCAAATGGCAGAACGTTATTTACAACTAAACATAGTTTTTCAAGTGGTGAACAATTGAACGTGCCGGTTGCAGCAATGGCAAATCAAACGTTGTTTGTAACTATTAATACAAGTAATGGTAAACAAGAGTTTAAAGTGGTGAAGGAATAAGCATTTCATTTTAAATGATAAACTGAAGCCGCACAATGCGGCTTTTTTCATTACTATTA